>JBKJTK010000095.1:0-15854 GCA_046590875.1 Chiayiivirga sp. | reverse complement strand
CTGGTCGCCGTCGGCGTGATGGTGTTGCGCGTGCAGCAGCCGAACCGGCCGCGTCCGTTCCGAACGCCGATGATCTGGGTCGTGGGTCCCCTCGCGGTAGCCGGATGCGCGTTGCTGTTCTTCAGCCTGGGCTGGTACACGATCCAGCTGTTCCTCTGGTGGGCTTTGGCTGGCATCGTGGTGTACTTCGCCTACGCGCGCTCGCGCAGCCATCTGGCGAACGGCACCAGCGCCTGACCGCGCCGTCTCATTCCTGATCGAAAACAACGGCGCGGTTTATCCGCGCCGTTGTCGTTTGTGGGGTCAGGACCGATCGTGCGGCTGAAGCGCCGCCGCGTCGTCGCCGTCATCCTCAGGCACAGCCGTATCGAGCATGGACCCCGGCAAGCGCTTAGATGGCGCCACACCCAACTGGCGTAGTTGCTCCGCCTGCCGGATCAGATTGCCCTTGCCTTGCGAGAGCTTTCCGATCGCGGATTGGTGCGCTTTCTGCGCGCGATCCAATGCTTCGCCAACCTTGCCCATATCCTCGACAAAGCCGACGAACTTGTCGTACAGATTTGCGGCGCGATCCGCGATCGCCTTGGCATTGCCGTTCTGCTGCTCGGTGCGCCAGATTTGCGCCACCAGTCGCAACGAGGCGAGCAGGTTGCTCGGACCGACCAGGATGATCTTTCGTTCGAACGCGTACTCGTACAAGCTGGGATCGCGTCGCAGCGCTTCGAGGAAGGCGCCTTCGACCGGCACGAACAGCAAGACCAGATCCGGCGCATTCACGCCTTCGAGCCGGCTGTAATCTTTTTCTCCCAGTAATCTGACGTGGGTGCGCAGCGCCACGACATGGCGTGCGAAGTGCGCGTCGCGCTCGCCGTCATCACCTGCCTCGCAGGCGCGCTGGTAGTCGAGCAGCGCCATCTTGGCGTCGATCACGATGTCCTTGCCCTCGGGCAGCTTCAGCACGGCGTCGGGGCGATAACGGTCGCCATCGGCGTCGCGGAAACTTTCCTGGGTGAGGTATTGCTGGCCCTTCTCCAGCCCGGCGGTCTCCAGCAGACGTTCGAGCTTGAGTTCGCCCCAGTAACCTTGCGAGCGATTGTCAGTGCTGAGGGCGCGACTGAGGCTCTGGGCTTCGTGGCCAAGCGTCTGGTTCAGCCGCACCAGATCATCCAGCCGCGTGGACAAGGCGACGCGGGCGTTGTTTTCCTTTTCGTAGGCCTCGTGCACCGCACGACGGAAGTCGCCGAGTTGCTCACGCAGCGGATTGAGCAATTGACCGAGCTGGGCTTGCTGACTTTCGCCGAAGCGTTTGGATTTGTCTTCCAGGATGTCGGCGGCGAGGGCCTGGAACTCGATCTTGAGCTGTTCCCGCGCGGACTCGAGATCGCGATAGCGCTGCGCGGCGGATCGGTTTTGTTCTTCTAGTCGCGCGGCAAGATCGGCGCCACGAGCTTCGGCCTCCTGCTGAGAGGTACGCACCTGATGCAGTTCCGCCGTCGACGCATCGAGTCGCTGCTGGAGATTTTCGACCTGCGCCTCGCGCTCGCGTCGGGCCGACTCCAGATCGTGCGACAACGCCGCGACCTCGGGCTCGCGCGCCGCGCGACCGGCAATATTCGCCGCCGCGATGCGCGCACGCGCATTCAGCCACGCAAGCAGCAACGCGAGCGTCAAGCCCGCGGCGAATCCGATCAGCAGGTGCAACAGTTCGTTCGACGACAACGCGAATTCCCGATCACGGCGGTGAGCGGGATTCTAGCGGCTACGCCGTCTCATGCTGCGAGATCACGCCGACCTCGCCACCGCCCCTCTCCCTCTACTTCAAGGAGAGGGAGGAGCAACTCTGCCATGCGCGGGTGTCACGCCTTCTTCGCCCACGCCGAACACCACCCTTTCGCCGACACGCTGAAGCCCGGGAACAGGGTGCACGGTCCGCGCGCCTCGCCCGCTTTACCGGTGTAGAACTGGCAATTGCTGCAGTTGCTCCCCGGCTTGAAACTGGCGTGTTTCACCGTTGCGGCATCCTCGACATAGGCGAGCGCCACCGCCGTGACGTTGTCGGCCGGCAGCACGGGCAAATTCTGGGCGTGGACCGATTGCGACAACAGGCGGACGGCGAAGGGCGCGGTCGCTGCAACCAGGGCAGTGCGCACCAGGAAACGACGACGGGACAACGGCGAATCCGACATGACGGGCTCCTTGGCTCGTAAAAAGCGTCTGGCAGGCGACGGACGATGCCATGTTACGCCCACCCGATGAAGGCCACGTCGACGCCCACCAAGTCAGCGCATGCTCAGTTCCTTCCGCTAAACTTCGCGCCATGAACGCCCAGCCATACGACCCCAAGCGTCTCGCCGAGCGCGCCCGTGAGATCGTCGAGAACACGCGCGAGTTGTCGGCGCTGGGCTGGACGCCGGCCACCAGCAGCAACTTCTCGATGCGGTTGGAAGGTCGCCTGGTCGCCGTCACCGTGTCCGGACGCGACAAGGGCAAGCTCACCGACGCCGACATCATGGTGGTGGACTGGGACGGCAAACCCGTTGCCACCGAACATCGCCCGTCGGCCGAAACCCTGCTCCACACTCAACTCTACCGCCGCTTTCCGGAAGTAAACGTGGTGCTGCATACGCATTCACGCGTGCAGACCGTCGCCTCACGGTTTTTTGCCGCTGAAGGCCGCATTCGACTTGAAGGCTACGAGTTGCTGAAAGCATTCGTCGGCAACACCACGCACGAAACGACGCTTGATGTGCCGGTGCTGCCGAACACCCAGGACATTGCGGCACTGGCGGCGCGCATCGAACGGCTGACCTATGCCGGACCGCTCTGGGGCTATCTGATCGACGGCCACGGCATGTACGCGTGGGGTCGCGACATGCCCGAAGCGCGCCGTCACCTGGAGGCGTTCGAGTTCCTGTTCGCCTGCGAGCTGGACCTGAGGAGGTTGCGAGCATGAGCCGGTTGCGAATTTTTTCCGACAACGATCCGGTTGTCCCGGATTACCTCAGCAACGATCACGCGAGCATCGCTGCGGAATTGGCGAAGATTGGCGTGCGTTTCGAGCAGTGGCAGGCCACGCAGTCGCTCGCGCCGGGCGCCGAACCCGACGAGGTGCAGGCGGCCTATCGCGCCGATATCGATCGCCTGATACAGGAGAACGGATTCCGCACGGTGGATGTGGTCAGCATGGCGCCCGACCATCCGGAACGCGAGGCGATGCGCGCCAAGTTCCTCGACGAGCACTACCACAAGGAAGACGAGGTGCGCTTCTTCGTGGCCGGCTCGGGGCTGTTCACCCTGCACGTCGGCGATCGCGTATACGAGATCCGCTGCGAAGCCGGCGATTTGATCGGCGTGCCCGACAGCACCACGCACTGGTTCGACATGGGCCCCACGCCCTACTTCATCGCCATCCGCTTTTTCACCGAACCCGACGGCTGGGTCGGTCATTTCACCGGCACCGATATCGCACAACGGTTTCCCCGGTTCGAGGCGACCTAAAGTTTGAAAATCATTCTGACTGACATTGAAGGCACCACCAGCAGCATTTCGTTCGTGAAGGACGTGCTGTTTCCTTACAGCCGCGCCGCCTTGCCGGGCTTCGTGGCCGAGCACGGAAGCGACCCCGACGTGCGGCGATGGCTGGACCTGATCGCCAGCGAGCACGGCGCGATCTGCGACGACCGCATGATCGCCGAAGTGCTCCAAGGCTGGATCGACACCGATCGCAAGCACACCGCGCTGAAAGCCTTGCAAGGCATGATCTGGAAAGCCGGCTACGACGACGGTGCCTACCTCTCGCATATGTATCCGGACGCGCCCGTGCAGTTGCGTGCCTGGCACGCGGCCGGGCATCCGCTCTACGTCTATTCCTCCGGCTCGGTGCCGGCGCAGAAACTGCTCTTCGCGCACAGCACGGCGGGCGACCTCGCCCCGCTGTTCTCCGGCCATTTCGACACCGAGATCGGCGGCAAGCGCGATGCCGAGAGCTATCGGCGCATCAGTGCGGCGATCGACTACGCGCCGCAGGACCTGCTGTTCCTCTCCGATGTGGTGGAAGAACTCGATGCTGCGCGCGAGGCCGGCCTGGGCACGGTGCTGATCGATCGGCGTGAGGATTATCCGCAGCCGCGACTGGGCGATGCCACCCACGGACACCCGCGCGTCACTTCGTTCGCGGCCATCGTTCCGGAACACTAAGGGTGGGAACGTTACGGCGGTTGCTACGCGATGGGCTGCGTCTCGCGTTTGGGTTGCACCCACGCGCCACGCCGCTCAATGCCGGCTTCGCGCGGTGGGGCGCGCTCGCATTGCTTGCCCTTGCGCTCGACGCTGCCCTGGAGTGGCATCGGGTAGAAGCCCCGCGCACCTTCGACCCCAACGGACTGCAAACCGCGTTCGCCGCCGGTCTGCTGCGGTTGGCGGCAACCGCGGTGCTATGTGCGATGACGCAACGACGCGCGCTGTTCTGGACCGTCGCCGCCTGGCTTGAAGCGGCGTCCTTGCCGGTCGCCGCGCTCACCAGTGGGTTCTATCTTGGCGCCCATGACGGTGCGCTTCCGTTGCTCTGGTGGATCTGGGTCCTGGGTTTGGTCTGGACACTCCTGATCCTGTTGCGAGTCGCGCTGTTTCTACATCCGAAAAGCCTGCTGCGAACCGTCCCCGCGGCCTGGTTGGCGCTCGCGATTCAAGTTGGTCCGTGGTTCGTCCTCGAACCCCAGCAAGTGGTGACGACGGACTGGGAAGCGCGCTACACCGACGAAGGCGACGCGGAAGAGTGGCGCGAGCCGGGCACGCTCGACGCCCCTGAAGCCACGATGTATGCGCAAGCCGATTTGCTCTCGGACACACTGAATCAACTGGCGCCGCAACGCCCCGGCAGCATCGATCTCTACTCACTTGCCTTCGGCGGCGACGCCAGCGAGGACGTGTTTCGCAACGAGGTCGAGTACGTCGAGCGCCTGATGCCGCAGCGTTTCGACGCCACCGGTCACACGCTCACCTTGCTCAACCATCCCGACACCAGCGCGACGCGACCGCTCGCCACGGCGACCAATCTCGAACGCGCCCTGCTCGGTCTGGGCGAACGCATGGATCACGATGACGACATCCTGTTCCTCTACCTCACCAGCCACGGCAGCGAGGAGCACGAAATCTACGTCAACCAGCCACCGCTGGCGCTGGATCAACTCACCCCGCAGCGGCTGCGTGCCGCCCTCGATGCGGCCGGCATCCGCTGGCGCGTGCTGGTAATCTCGGCTTGCTTCTCGGGCGGCTACGTCGATGCGCTGCGCGATCCGAACACGCTCGTGATTACGGCGTCGCGCAAGGATCGCAGTTCATTTGGCTGCGGCGCGGATTCCGAGATTACCTGGTTCGGGAAGGCGTTCCTGGCACAGGCGTTGAATGCGACGGTGGATTTTCCACTAGCATTCAAGCAAGCGCGTGAGCAGATCGTCGCGTGGGAACACGAGGAAGAGATCGAGGCGTCGCATCCGCAAATCGAAACCGGTGAACACATTGTCGCGCAGCTTGAACAATGGCGCGCGCAGTTTGTTCCGGGCGCGGCGTTGCCCTTCAGCGTGCCGCCCACTGAGCGCGAAACGCCAGCGCCGTAGCGGGAAAGTCGCAAAAAACCGCATCAGCGCCGAACGCGAACGCTTGCTCCAGCTCATCCTCGACCCGCGGCATGCGCCTGCTCCACGAAACCGGAATCCTGGCCGTCGGCCCTGTACAGCAAGGACTTTGACGCACCGAAGCCATCGACCTCATGACCATGAGTGTCGAGCGCGCGGCGGCCGTCGGCCTGCGCATCGAGCAACAGAAACACCGGCAAGCCTGTCGCGGCTCGCACGCGGCGCAGCGCTTCGATTTCGAAACACTGCACCCAGATCGTGGCGTACGCGGAATCGACCTGACGCACCGGGTACAGCGTTATGGGTGCGCCCCGTTGACGCACCGCGGCCGCAGCCCAGGCAAGCACATTGGCGAAGCCGTAGGTATCGGGTGCCGCCAGTGCGCCGCCAGCAACAGCCAAGCCAAGCCAAGGATGAGTACGAGTTGATGTGTCATGGCTGGACTATCCGCGTGAAAAGGTGGGTGGACTTTCAACCCGAAAAGCCAGCATTTCAATGCCCACACCCGGCAATACCCCAACCACAATCCCTCACTCGAAGCCGTTGGCGAAAAGCACATCGGATGCGACGCTGACATCACCGAGATCTAGCACCTGACCCGCCACGATGACCACGTCGCGGAACACGCTTGGCAGGCCGGGCGCGTTGATCTCGATGGTGTAGTTGCCCGGTAGCAGCTCATCGAGCAGCGCATTGCCGCTCATATCGCTCAATGCGACCGGTTCGAGCTCGGAAGCGACGATGCGCAGCAGCGCACCAGGCACCGCCGTAGCGGGCAGTCCTGCCCTAGCCACACGCACCCGCACGCCGCCCAGACTGCCGGCCGGATACTGCGTGATGGTGTCGTGGTAGTCGATGGACTCCTGGCCTTCGGTATCGCGATAGCGCACTGCGACGTGTCGAAGCGTGGGTGCGGTTACCGGCGCCAGCGTAATGTAGAAATTGCGTACGAACGGCTGCCATCCGCTGGCTGGTAGATCACCCAGCTTGAAGCGGAAATTCGAGGTAGACCACGGCTTCTGATAGAGCGACTGCTGCACGCCAATCGTGAGGTCGTCGCTGCGCGGGCGACCATTCTGAATCACCATGCTGCCCATCGTTGCGTGCGGATCCCGCCAGGCCACGCCGCTGAAAATCGGCCCGAATGTTCCCTGCTGGCCGGCGGCGGTTCGCGGCTGCATGCGGTACCAGTAGCGCTGGCCGCCAACTAGCCTTGCATCGACATGGACGCCGGGGGTGCTGCGTGGATTGAGGGTTGCCACCTCGACAAAAGGACCGTTCGCTGCGGTAGCGCGCTCAAGAACGATCGTCGCATAACTCGGATGTGCGGCGTAGCGGATCGGAATCGCATTGGGTGCAATCCGGGTGGGCTCCATGTGCTCGCTGTCGGGCGACTCGATCTGCGCGAAGCCCATCGGTGGCAGGGCATCGTCGCTCGCGTCGAGCGCGTTTGCGGCGCGCGCGTGTTCCGAGCCATCCGTCTCGCCACCGCCGTCGGTATCGGCATCGCAGGGGTCGGTGCCGGCTTGGTACTCAAGTAGACTGACGCGGCCGTCGCCATCGGCATCCAGGCTGCCATCCGGCAGTGCGGGATTGAGGCAGCGCTGCTCTATCTCATAGCGGTTGGGCATCAGGTCGCCATCGCTGTCGCGCGTGGCCGCGGTGCTGCTGGTTGCAAAATCCGCCTCTGCATAATTGAAGGTCAAAATCTCCCCCGTGCTGCCGGTTGCGGAACGCGCCGACTGCATCTCAAATTCGACGCTGTAGCTGCCGCGCGCCCCAGCCTGCGAGAAATCGTCGGGGAAAGCGCTCGGCGCGCCTTGGGTATTGCGCCGATAAATGCCGCTCCAGACGCCATCGCCGGCGGTGGCGTCGCCACGCTCGCCATCGTCGTTCAACTGGAGCAACTGGGCAGTGCCGTCTGGATGTTCGATGCGTGCGGCGGCCTCACGGATTTTCTGCACGGCCGGCAGCAGCAGGCCGATCTGCACGACCACCCCCTCGCCAATGGAATAGTCCTGGACGCTGGTCGGCTGCGTTGGCACCGACACCCCAGCAACTGCGGCGAGACCTGCTTGTGCACTGATGCCAGCAAATACCTGCAGCGGGATCGCCAGCGTGCCGGGGCCGCTGCTGATCTGGATCGACCACTCGCCGGGGATGATGCGCCCGTCTACCCAGACATCGTCTCCGACGCGGCGGACGATGGCGCCGTTGACTCCATCGATCAGCTCGGCCCCGGTTGGATCAAACACGCGAACCTGGGCGATGCCGGCTACGCCTGCATCGGTGCGGTCAACGACCGCGAAAAAGCGGTGCCGTACGTGCGCGTCCAGACCCTCGGCAACGCGCACACGGACGGTCTCGGTGCTGTTGGCGCCAATCGTGATCGTCTCGTTCTGGCCGATGCGAGTGCGCCGCTCGATGTGCTCCAGCGCCTGTGTGAAGGCGTCACCGAGCGCCGCTTCATCCGGCTGGCCAGCGACATCCACATAGCGGTAGCTGCCGCCGGTGCTGTTCGCAATGCGCGCCAGCAGCGGCTGGTCGGCCAGCGGACCGAACGCAATCGTATGCACGGCGACGCCCGCGGCGCGCACTGCATTCTCGACGTCGCTCCAGCGCGCACCCTCGTTTTCGGAGCCATCGCTCAGCAGCACCACGTGGCGGCGCTGCCGCGGCTCTGCCCCTGCAGTGAATTCGTTAAGCGCCAGCGCCAGGGCGTCACCGATCGAGGTGAAACGGTTTGGGCCGCTGGTCAGAGCATCAATCGCGGTGCGCACGCGGTTGCGGTGGGCATCGTCTAGCGCGAGCAGCTGCGCGCGCAAAACCGCATCGTCGTCTGGCTCGGTATTATTGCCGGCGAATTCGATCAGTCCCAAACGGGTGCCCGCAGGCAGCGCGTAGAGAAGATTGCGCGCCGCACGCCGCACCACACTCAAGCGCGGCGCAGGGGTCGGCAACTGCATCGAGCTCGAGGTGTCGATCGCCAGCAGAATCTGTGCACGTGCAGCGCCGAGGCGTATGCCGTTGGGGATGACGGTTTCGATACCGCCCAACTGCACCGTCAGGTCGTAGTCGCCGTCGGGCAGCGGCGGGCTTGCCGTGTCGGTCATTTTAGCGACAGTAAATTCCTTGAAGCTTGCTTTTCCCGTCGGCGCGCTCGCGCTCAACGCGATGTCGTCGAGCAAAAAGCGCACGCTGCCGTCGCCAAGCAAGACGTTCGCACCGCTGCCGACCGGCGTTGCGGCTGGAACCGTCAGCGCAACATCGAACGACCACGGACCATCATCGGGACCTGGCGTCACCGGGTTGGTTGGCGAGGCAAACGGCAACTCGGCGTGCCGCGCGATGGTGTCGCACGTTATACGGTGGGTTCCCTGCACATCGCCATAGCGGCCGGATACCACGCTCAAAATCTGCTGGTAGCGATTGAGCGGCTGCGGAATATCAATGGTCCAGCCCTTGGAGCGATTTTTGTATAACAGCGCGGGACGGCCCGGATTGCTACCGCTCACCGCAATCAGCGAAAACATCGTGGTGTTGTCCGCGAGGATGCCAGAACCGCCGGGCAGGAAGGAAAGTCCAGGCTCACCCTCGTAACGCAAAATCGAACCCGTGGGGCAGTTACTGACGCTCCAGCGTGTGTAGACCGCGCCATATTGCAGTGCACCAAACGCGGCCTCGCGCGAACCGGCATTCGGCACGACCAGCGTGTTTGCGTTCACTTCGCCGTAGACCTGCGAGTTGGTGTGACCGGGCACGGGCTCTTCATCGCGATAGGAATAGCGGTTGCGAAACGTCGACGACACGTCGGCCAAGTCGAGATCTTTGACGATGTTGGCGATGGTGAAATTCTGGAATGCGTTGACCGCCGAATCGCTCGGCGCGTTCTGCTTGATCACCGCGTCGGTGGTCAGGAAGGCGTTGGGGTTGTCGACGCTCGCCGCCGCCTCGATGTACCAGCGGGCGAGAAAATCGGTGCCGCGCTGCGGCTCGCTGGTGACCGTTCCGTATTGCTCCATCAGATATGTCCACCACAACGCCGAGTCGTACTTCGACGACCACAAGCGCTGGTTGGTGTCGGCGAGAAAGCCGTTGACCTGGCCCAGATAGGGTGCCGTGCAGGCGGCGTCGGGTATGAAGTCGAGATCGAGGTAGATCTTGTCCTGCATAGCGCGTGCGTGGCCTTCGCAGGGGGTCGAACCGAAGGCGCCGCAGCCGCTGGCGCCAGCCGCGTCGGCATAGGCGTACTGGATGTGGTGAAACAGCTCGTGACCAAGCACGGCGCGAATACACGCGGCGCTTTCGTTCTCGTACTCGATCACTGGCATCAGGATCCGGCCGAGCGTCGCCATGCCGTTGTCGCAGCCGAAATCGTCCGGATCATCTTCGATTTCGCAGTCGTAGAACTGCACCAGGCGCTCGCCGGAAAAGTACGGTGGAATGAACCCCGTGTTGATATAGCCGCTGTGGTATCCCGGTGGCACGCCAGCCGCGGGTGGATTTTGGTTGTCGAGCGCAAACGCGGCGCCGAGCAAGCGCAGCGGGTGGAAATAGTGCACTGACGCCGGCTGATTGACGCCCTGAATCACATAGTTGTTCGGCAGCGTGTTGAACTCGAGGCTGAAAGCAGGCGGCGGGGGAATGGCCTGTGCAAGCGAACTAACAATAAATCCGGCAATCGCCGCAGCCAGCAAGCCGGCGCGGTACGACAAGAACGATTGAGAAACGGGCATAGCACGCTCCTGGTGAGGGTCTTCCTCCTAATTACGCAGAACGAGCACGCAAACGACAGCAATGCCCCGGACCCGCCCCGAAGCCCAGCTCCGCTGACGCGGAGCACTGGCGTTTGGAGCCGCGCAAAAAATTGCTTTTGCGGCAATCTACGCGCCGACACCGGCAAGACTTCGGCCAGTCCGAGGCAAATGATCCGCTCGCTTTTCCATGCACTAGAGAGACAAAAAATGTTGGCTCTTCGTGAAAGCGTGTGGGTGATTTCGCCCGTCTGAGTCTGCTGGGTGCGCAGGTGTTGATTGGCAGCGACTTGGCGCATCAAATGCGTCTGCGAAATTCGTCTGATTTTGCCGTAAAAGTGTTGTCGAAAAGCGCGGCTGACCGCTAACGCATTGGTTCGCGAATGGGTAGGTGTCTTGGCCGGCCGCTTACACAGTGGTGCGCGACGCTAGGGTTCGAAGCCGTTGGCGAAGATGGTTTCCGACGGTGCGGCGGCGTTTGCGCTTGGCCAGAATCCACCGGTCACGGCGAACATGCCACCGGTGGAGGGTTGAAGCGGATCGGCATCGGCTTGGCCGATGGTGCCGCTCACTGAGAACACGCCACCGGTCGAGCTGCCGCCGCCGTTGTCGATGGTGTAGTGATTGAGGGTGAAGACTTCGCCTTGCGTGGCCGCTGCGACCGGCGTCGCCGCTGTGCTCGATGCGGCGATCAGCGGGCGCAAGTCGGCGGTTGCGGCCGTGTGCAAGGTCGCCAGCATTGCGCACGCGACGACCAGTCTTTGCGCCCATCGAGCTCAATCTTGCGCGCGGCGCTTCATTGGCACGACCGCGTGCCGCACTTGGCGACCTTGAGCGAGTCGGCACTTTTGTCTACGTAGCTGATCACCGGCAATCCGTCGCTGCCGATTGCGATCGACGTGAACGCGCCTAGCAAGCTGGTCGAGTCGTCCACTGTGGTGATCGTCGCGGCGCCAGTGCAGGCGGCATTGGCGCACTTCGCCACCTTGAGCGCGTCAGCTGTAATGTCGGTGTAGCTGATCACCGGCAACCCGTCGGTGCCGATAGCGATGGAGGTGTATAAGCCGACAGAGTTGGCCGGGGCGTCCACTGTTGTGATCGTCGCCGCCCCGGTGCACGCGGCGTTACCACACTTCGCCACCTTGAGCGCGTTGCCTTGAAAGTCGCGGTAGCTAATCACCGGAAAACCATCAGTGCCGATAGCGATGGATGTGTAAAAGCCCACAAAGTTAACCGGGTCGTCCACTGTTGTGATCGTCGCCGCCCCGGTGCACGCGGCGTTGGCGCACTTCGCCACCTTGAGCGTGTTGGCCGTGCCGTCGTGATAGCTGATCACCGGTTGCCCGTCGCTACCGATGGCGAGGGACGTGTACGTTCCCACCAAGTTGGCGGGGTCGTCCACCGTTGTGATCGTCGCCGCCCCAGTGCAGGCAGCATTCGCGCACTTCGCCACTTTGAGCGTGTCGGCCGTCGTATCGTAGTAGCTGATCACCGGCCGCCCGTCGCTGCCGATGGCGATGGACGTGTACTGGCCCACAAAATTGGCCGGGTCGTCCACCGTGGTGATCGTCGCGGTGCCAGTGCAGGCGGCATTCGCGCACTTCGCCACCTTAAGTGCGCCGGCCGTCGTATCCAGGTAGCTGATTACCGGCCGCCCGTCGCTGCCGATGGCAATAGAGGTGTATCTGCCCACAACGTTAATATTCAGCGGGTCCACCGTGGTGATTGTCGCGGCCCCGCTGCAGGCAGCGTTGGCGCACTTCGCCACCTTGAGATTGCCGGCCGATAAGTCGAAGTAGCTGATCACCGCCAACCCGTCGCTGCCGATCGCGATGGACGTGAACTCACCCACGGAGTTGACCGGCTCGTCCACCGTGGTGATCGTCGTGACGCCGGGCAAGTCGCTGCATAAGGCGCTGCCATCAGCGTTGACGCCGCGCAGGTAACTTCCCAATGCGCAGGTGCCGGTGACACGCGACTGGATCACGGCGGTGTTCACTGCCAGCGTGCCGCTGTCAGTGATGGTGCCGCCGCTGAGGCCCGCGCCAGCGGTGATGCTGGTCACGGTGCCGGTGCCGGTGCCGCCACTGGCATCGGTGCCGCACACGACGGTGCCGTCGGCGTTGACTTGCCTTAAATACCGACTCAGCCCGCAGTTGCCGCTTACTCGGGCCTGCACCTGCCCGCTGTCGATCTGGGCGAGGCCCACGCCACCGCTGGCAATCGCAAGCGTGCCGCTGCCGGTGATCGTGCCGCCGCTGAGGCCCGTGCCGCCGGTCACGCTGGTGACTGTGCCGCCGCTGTTGTTGTCGGTGTTGTCGGCGAAGCCAGCCGGCACGCCGGTGAGGCCCGCCCATGGCGCGGTGCTCGCGACGTTCGCGCGCAATGCCTCGGGCGCGGGGCGCACCAGTTGGCGCGGTGCGAGAGTCGTGTAGGCGCCGCCGCTTGCGCCGGCGCGGACGCGCAGTTCGAGAAAGCGCTGTTGACCTGCAAATGCCGTCGCACCGAAATCGAGCGTGATGGTGAACAGACCGCCCTCAACCGGCACGTCGTTGAAGTCCGGTGCGCAGACCAGTGCCACGGGATTGACTGCATCATCGAACAAACACACCTGCAGGTCGTACAGCTCATTCGCGGGTTGGCCCGATTGCTTGAGCTGTCCCTGGTACGTGAATGCGGTGCCGAGCGTCTGCGCCGCCAATGGCGACACACTCGACGCTAGAAGCAGCGTTGCCTGCCAAGCCAGTTTCATCAGAGAGCTCCAGTGCGAGGGCGCGTTTCTCCGCCACACCTACTCCTACGGGAAAACCCCGCGTCAGGGGCCATCGAGACTCCAGAGCCACCTTTTCCGTCTTTTCCGAGGTAGGAAAATTCCACGTGCGTCGTGCCGTTTTTCCACGGCGTCTTGAGCCGGTAGAGCACCCCGCCCTGCGGCGAGAGCGACAGGCGCTCTTCCGACATTGCCTCGCGCGCGATGTCAGCGTGCCCCCCACAGGGCGCGAAACGCCAGCGCCGTAGCGGGAAAGTCACAAAACACCGCATCAACGCCGAACGCGAACGCTTGCTCCAACTCATCCTCGACCCGGACCACGCCCGTCGGCAGCACGTCGTCGCGATAGGTCCAGGCATGCACGACGAGACCGGCGGCATGCGCCAGCGCCACGAAGCCCGAATCCTGGCCGTCGGCTTTGCCCAGCAGGGACTTCGACGCACCGAAGCCATCGACTTCATGACCATGAGTGTCGAACGCGCGGCGGCCGTCGGCCTGCGCATCGAGCAACAAGAACACCGGCAAGCCCGTCGCGGCACGCACGCGGCGTAGCGCCTCGATCTCGAAACACTGCACCCAGATCGATACGTACGCGGAATCCACGTGGCGCACCGCCTCGATGAATCGCGGCAAGGGATCGCGCCCGCTGACTGCGAATTCCGCCGGATGCTTGAGTTCCGGATAAAGCGTTATGTGCGTGTCGAGTCGACGAGCGGCGGCATCGGCCCAGGCGAGCACATCGGCGAAACTCGGGATCGGGTACAGGCCGTCGTGAACGCGATCACGTTGCGAAAATGGTTGGATTGCGCGCAGTTCCGCCAGATCCGCACGATCGAACTCCTCCACCCACCAGTCGCCGTCGCGTTGTCGCGCCACGAACGCGGAACGCGACGCGACGTCGGTGCTGCGCGACAAGCCACGGTCGTGTCGCACGATCAGGTCAAGGTCGCGCGATATCACCAGGTCGGGTTCGATCACGTCTGCTCCTTGCTCCAGCGCTAACGAGTAACCCGCCAGCGTGTGTTCGGGCAGGATGCCGCTGGCGCCACGATGCGCAATCACCCGCGTCGGGCTCCCATCCAGCGTGTTCCAGCGCAGGTTCACTTTTCCACCAGAAACTCTTCAAGCCGGTAGGACAGGCCCGCACGCAACTCGCCATCCCAGCGGTCGAACGCGCGCACTTCCACGTGATGCTCACCGATGGCTAGATCGGTCGGCAGTGCCCCGCGCCACAAGTGCGTCGATGGCGCGGCCTCGACGGCACGGTCGTAGGCACGCAGGGTGTCGGCGCGATCGTCCACCACGTTGATCGCGAGCAGCGCCGGATCGGGATGCGTGGCGCGCGTCATCGCACGCCACGCGCCCGCATCGATTCGGTACTCCACGGGCGTGTCGTCCATACCCATGAAGACGTTCGCAGTCACGGTGAACGCCGGATACGCGCCGCGCCGCAGCACGCGCGGCGCATGCACGGCGATGCGCGTATCAGCCGGGTCGCGCGCGACATGCCAGCGTAGACGATAGTCGTTGTCCGACACCTGCAGCCGCGCGTAACCATTGGGCGTGCCGTCCGCCATGCGTGCGTCCGGGATGCCATCAGCGTCTACCAAGCCAGACCAGAATCCCCCGCATGCCGCACCAACCACGTACTCGTGCAATGGCTGGGCGCCGCGCCAGCCGTCTTCGGCCTGGTGGAAATAATGACGCTGAGTATGCGCGTGCGAGGTGAGCAGCAGCACCTTGTGAAAACGTTCCAACAACGCAAATAGACGCTCGCGATCGGCGCGGCGAAAGCTCTCGTGACCGGGTATCGCGTCATGAAACGGAATATGCGCCGCAATCACCAGTCGACGCTCGACGGGCGCCTTCGCGAGGTAGGCTTGCAGAAACGCGAACTGGTCCTCGCGCAGTCCGCCGATGTAGTCCGGCGTCGCGCCTGGCTGATAGATCACATTGTCGAGCAGGATGAAGGCGGCCTGCCTTTCTTCCCAGACGTAGGTGTCGGGGCCGAACATCGCGCGATAGCTCAGCAACGAATCCCCGTCTCGGCTCGCATCAAAATCCAGATCGTGGTTGCCCGGCAGGTGCAACCAGGGCCGTCCAAGTCGTGCAGTGGCGCGGTTCACCGCCGGATACAGCGACAGATCGTCCTCGACGATGTCGCCGAGACTCAACCCGAGCTGTGCCTGCGGCGCTTTGATCAGCGGCTCGACGATATCGCGTGCGTAGAAATCGACATCCGCCATGCGCTTGGGCTGCGGGTCGCCGAACACGAGCACGTCGAGGTGTTCTGGCGATTCCAGGATCACCGGCCTGAGCGCGAAATCGCCATCGTCGATACGCGTCGCCGCGATCCCGCCGTAACGAAACCGGGGCGAACCGTTCGGAAAATGATGCTTCCAGAACGCCGGCATCCCGTCGGCGCGACGCGGAATCTCCGCGTCGGCGGGCTTGATCACGAACACGGTATCGCCGTCGCGCAGCGGCAGCGTATAGCGACCATCGGCATCGGTCAGCGCGATCTCGCGCCCGTTGGACACCTTGACACCTTCCCTTCCGAACTCGCGTGCTTGGCGCTCTCCGTCGCCGTTGGAATCGACGAACACCGTGCCGCGCAAGTAACCCGCGCCGGCATCGGCGTCGCGCTCTGCATGCGCGGGGGCCGCGAACAGCACGAGCATCGACGCGAGCAGGCAG
>JBKJTK010000501.1:0-3815 GCA_046590875.1 Chiayiivirga sp. | reverse complement strand
GTCGCAGCTCTCGCAGATCCCGTTCACCGAGCTCAAGATCGATCAGAGTTTCGTCACCGGCGCGGCCAACCAACCGCGCAAGCGCGCGGTGGTCGAGGCCAGCCTGGAACTGGCGCGTAAGCTCAACCTCAGCGTCGTGGCAGAGGGTGTGGAAGCGGTCGAGGAATGGCAAATGCTGGCCGACCTGGGCTGCACTTACGCCCAGGGCTATCTGATCAGTCGCCCGGTGCCCGGTGACCAGCTTGCCGAGGTGATCGCACGCTGGCGCCGTCCGGAGACGTGAGCGCCGGCAGTATCCGGGGATTCCCTTTTCGCGCCCTTCCCGCGCCTGTCGCGGCGACGCGCACGGCAGGTGCCTGATCGATGATCGAAATGCCCGCCCTGGACCGCAGGATCAGCATTCGCTTGCAGCTGTGGTTGCTGTTCGGCTTGCTGCTGCTGACCGGCGCCAGCGTGCTCATGCTCGACGAGTGGAGCGAATACCGCACCCGCATCGCGCTCGACGAACTCAACCGCGAGTCCCTGGCCGGGCTGCGCCGGATCAAGGCGGTGTCCGACGCCTACGGCCTGGACATCACCGACGCCGCGTTCCGGGTGCGCAACAACCTGATGGGTTGGGAGCAGGGCGTGAACGTGGTGGAGACGGCGCTGGTCCGCATCCGACAGCACTGGACCCAGTTGCAGGCCATGCGGCGTCCGCCCGAGCAGCAGGCGCTGTTCGCTCAGATCACCCAGACGCGCGTGGACGCCGATCGCGCGGCGAACAAGCTGAGCCGCATCCTGCAAGCGCAGGACATCGTCGCGCTCGGTCGTTTCGCCGACACCGAGTTGTACCCGGCGGTCGATCCGGTGACCACGCGACTCAAGTTCCTCTCCGACCTGGAGATGATTGATGCCGAGCGCGTAGTGCGCGCCGACGCAAGTCGGGTGAACGGCGTGCGCGTGGTCCGCATCGTGGTCAGCCTGTTCACCCTGCTGGTGGTGGCGCTGGTCGGGCGCCACATCGTGCGCAACATCTACCGCGGAGTGGAAAGCCTGACCGACATCGCGCACCGCATGCGCGAGCGCGACTTCGAAGCGGTGCCGCGCTACAGCCCGCGCGGCGAGCTGGGCGAAGTGCAGTCGGCCTTCGTCGCCATGCGTTCGGACATCCTGACCTACGAAAACGACTTGACCGAATCGCTGGCGCGTACCGAAGACGTGCGGCGCGAACTCGAACAGCGCGAACTGTTTCAGCGATCGCTGCTATCGGCGGTGCCGATCGCGATCGTGGCGCTGGATGCGCGCGGCGTGTTTACCCACCTCAGCCCATTCGCCGAACATCTGTTGGGCTACTCCTACGGCGAGCTGGTCGGCAAGCAAGCGGCCCGGCCCGATCTGTTACCGGCACGTGGCCTCGAGGAACCCGCCGTCGCGCCGTTCCTGCTCGACGTGAACGAGCTGGTCCGGCTCGCGACCGAACTCACCGCCGTCGTGGATCGCGAGGTGCCACCGAGCTGGGAGGCGCTGTCAGTGCTCGCAGAGCTCAAGCAGGCGCCGCGCGAATGGACCTTGGTGCGCAAGGACGGACAGCGCGTGCCGGTACTGATGGCGGTATCGGCGATGCGCGACGAAAGCGGCGAGCTGCTGGGAATGCTTGCGGTCGCGACCGACCTCACCGAGATCAAGCAACTGGAATCCGAATTGCGCGAAGCCGAGCAGAGCTCGCGCGAGGCCAGCAGTGCCAAGAGCGCCTTCCTCGCCGCGATGAGTCACGAAATACGCACCCCGATCATCGGCGTGACCGGCATGGTCGAGATTCTCGGCCACACCCGGCTGGATGAAGATCAACGACGCGCGCTCAACATCATCCAGCACTCCGCGCAGTCGCTGTTGCAGATCATCGGCGACATCCTGGATTTTTCCAAGATCGAAGCCGGCAAGCTCGATTTCGCGCCAGTCGCGGTTAGCCTGCGCAAACTGGTCGCGACCACGGTGCACAACTTTCTCGGCTCGGCGTCGAGCAAGGGCCTCAACCTCACTTTCGAGTTCGACGAAACGCTGGCCCACGCGCATCTCGCCGATCCGGTACGCGTCCGACAGATTCTCGCCAACTTCCTTTCCAACGCGCTCAAGTTCACCGAGCAGGGTTCGGTGAACGTGCATTGCCGGCGCATCGACGGCGATGACCGCCACGAGCAGGTGGAGTTCACCGTCACCGACACCGGCATCGGTATCTCCGAGGAGGGACAGAAAAAACTGTTCCAGGCCTTCAGCCAAGCGGAGACCAGCACGACGCGCCGCTACGGCGGTACGGGCCTCGGGCTAACGATCTCTCGCCGTCTGGCCGAACTGATGGGTGGCGAGGTCAGCATGCAAAGCAAGCTGGGTGTCGGCACGACGATGCGTTTCAGTGCGAAATTCGACCTTGGCCGGGTCGAGGATATCGAAGGCGGCGAAAGCCTCGATACCTTCGATCAGCCCAGCTTCGTGCCGCGTCGCCTTCCCACCACCGAGCAAGCCGAGCAGGATCGCAGCTTGATCCTGCTGGTGGACGATCATCCGACCAATCGGCTGGTGATTGCGCGCCAGCTTGGACTCGCCGGTTTCCTCTGCGAGACCGCCGAAGACGGCGAGCAGGGCCTGGAGCGTTGGCGCAGCGGGCGCTACGCCTTGGTGCTGTCGGACATCCATATGCCCAAGCTCGACGGCTACCAGATGACCGGCGCGATCCGCGACCTCGAACAGCGCGCCGGCGGCCCGCGCATCCCGATCATCGCGCTCACCGCCGCGGCGTTGAAAGGCGACGCCGAGCGCAGTCTCGCGGCGGGGATGGACGATTACCTGATCAAGCCCGTGACGATCCCGGTGTTGGTGGATCGGTTGCGCAAGTGGCTTCCGCATCTGGATCGGGAGGCGGCGGCAACAGTCGCGTCCGCGAATTCGACACCGCCTGCCTCACCCTCCGCCGCGCTGCCGCAGATCGAGCACCCGCCGCCGATCGATCTGGCGGTACTGGTTTCGATCGCCGGTACCGACTTCGCGGCTGAGCGTGATTTGATGATCGACTACCTCGACACCACCCGACGCGACGTCGACACCGCGCGCCGTGCCCTGGAAGCCGGCGATGCGCCGACGCTGGCGCGTGAGGCGCACAAGATCAAGGGCGCCGCCTGCCTGGTCGGCACCCACGAGCTTGCCGCCGCCGCGGAGGCGCTGGAGAGCGCGGCGCGCGGAAACCAGATGGCGCAGGTGCAGGCCCTGAGCCCCGACCTGTTCACCGCCTTCGAACGCCTGCGTCTGTTTTGCGATCAGCGCTACGGCGGGTGATCTGAGCGCCAACGCAAGAGCATTTCACGCTCCTGCTCTGGCTCTTCGACGCCCTGCTCGTGCGACGATGCGTGCGATACCACCGTTCCCCACCGCATGGCCCTCGACGCCCTCGTCCTCGTAGTGTTGATGCTCACGCTGGGCAAGGCCTGTGCGCATTCGCGGCTGTTCCCCGACAACGCCGCCGAAGTATTGAATCTGTTCGTGCTCTACCTCTGCCTGCCGGCAGCAATCCTGCGTTATGCACCGAAGCTCAGCCTGTCATTCGATGTGCTGGGTGTGGTGCTGGTGCCGTGGCTGATCTTGGCCGCCAGCATTGCGGCGGTGTCGCTGCTGGCGAAGGCGATCACGTTGCGCGACGACCAGCGCGCGGTGTTGCTGCTCTGTGTGCCGCTGGGCAATACCTCTTTCCTGGGCTACCCGTTGACTCAGGCTTTGCTCGGCGACGAGGCCTTGCCGGTGGCGGTGATCTACGACCAGTTCGGCTCGTTCCTGATCCTCTCGAC
>JBKJTK010000331.1:0-5753 GCA_046590875.1 Chiayiivirga sp. | reverse complement strand
GGTGCGGTCGCGCGATTCGCGGATCGACACCTCGACCACGTCGCGCACTTCAGAAGAATCCGCCGTGGCACTCACCGGACGCTTGTAGTGATCGAGGATTTCGAGTTTGACCTCGGTGTCGGCGCGCAGGATCGCTCCTCGCCAGCGTCGCGGGCGGAACGGACTGATCGGCGTCATCGCCAGCACCTCGCTGCCCAGCGGCAGGATCGGCCCATGCGCGGACAAGTTGTACGCGGTGCTGCCGGCGGGTGTGGACAGCAGCACACCATCGCAGACCAGTTCCTCCAGTCGCACGTGGCCATTGAGATACACCCTGATCTTCGCGGCCTGCTTGGTTTGGCGCAGCAGCGAGACTTCGTTGAAAGCCAGCGCGTTGACGCTGCTGCCGGCCTCCGACACCGCTACCATTTCCAGCGGCTTGAGCACCGTGACCTGCGCTGCGGCGATGCGGTCGAGCAGGTCTTCGGTCCGATGTTGATTCATCAGGAACCCCACCGTCCCGGCCTTCATGCCGTACACCGGTTTGTTCAACGCCATATGGCGGTGCACGGTCTGCAACATGAAACCGTCGCCGCCGAGCGCGACGATGACATCCGCCTCCGCAGGTTTGAGCGTGCCGAAAATTTGCTGCAACTCGACCAGGCTAGCCTGGCCTTCAGGAGTCTTGCTTGCGACGACCGCGATGCGTGGTTGCGTGCTCACCTGGACTCCGGGCTGCATTGCGGGCGCCTAGCGTAGCGTGCCGACGCTGGATCTGCCTATGCGGGGAGAGATCAAAATCGGTGAACGCGCTTGATCCGCTCTCCGAAAGTATCGCCCGGCAAAGCCGGGGGCTTTAGTTTGCGAGCCGCTCAAAGCGGCTGAACGAAGCAACAGCCGTTCAGGACCACCCTCCATGCAAGCTTAGTCTTCGCTCTCACGCGTCTCGCTGCATACTCTCATCCGTTCGTGCTGAGGTATCGAAGCATGAACGGGCGCGGCAATCTGTGAGCCGCCCTTCGATACCTCAGAGCCTGCCCCGGACACGATCCGGGGGCGAACGGCTTCGATGATTACTGCAGGAACCGTCGAACTTCTGCTGCCACCCCAGCAGAGCCGGGGGGTCTCCCTTCGTACTAGGCCCGAGCCCCAGCGGTCGCCAGTTGCGCCAGACGCCGCACCGCCACCGACACGGTCGGGTAATCCATGCTGCGCTGGTTGCGCATATCGCCAAACATGGTGAGCGTGAATCGCAGCGCGGAATCGTCGCGACCCAGCCAGGCAGCGACCCGCTCCTCCGCCGTGCCTTTGCCGGTGCCCAACACCTGCGCGACCAACGCGCTCTGCTGCGCTTGCAACTCGTCACGCATCACGCCGCGTGCGTGCGCATGCCAGCGCCCTTCCACCGGCAGCTCGTCGATCCGCTCCAAGAGCCATTTCAAGTGCAGTGCTTCGCCGAGACCGAAGTTGACCTTGGCCACGTCCTTCACTTCCAGCCCGCGTTCGAGCGCGACCTCGATCATGTCGAGCGCCGAAGCAACGAACGGCAAGCCGGCAAGTTGCTCAGCCAGCACCTGCGGGAACCCAAGATCCAGCCAGCGTGCGCGTTCCTCGGCAAACTGGGTGCGGTCCTCTCCTGAGAGCAGGCTCGCAAGCGAGGCGCGCAAGGTCTCCAGACCGGGACGGTAGCGCGCCACCGCGGCGGCGATGTCCAGGCGTTCGCCCGGGCGATTGAGCAACCAGCGACTCATATTGCGCAGCACCGCCCAGACTTGCTGCAATGCATCCAGTTGCGCGCTTTCCGGCACGTGCAGGTCGAGCGCGTCGACGCCGGCCCAGAGTAAGCGCGCATCGGTAACTTCGCGCGCGATCGAATATGCCTTGGCCACTTGGGCGGCGGACTCGCCGGTGTCCTCCTGCATACGCATCAGGAAGGTCGCGCCCATGCGGTTGACCAGCGAGTTGGTCACTGCGGTGGCGATGATCTCGCGTCGCAGGCGATGGCCTGCCATGTCGGCGGCATAGCGTTCCTGCAAGGCCTTGGGGAAATAGCGCACCAGTTCCTTCGACAAGTACGGGTCCTCCGGCACGTCGGAGTCCAGCATCTGGTTGAAGATCACGATCTTGTCGTAGCTCAACAGGATCGACAGCTCCGGCCGGGTCAGGCCCTCGCCGCGCACCTTGCGGTCGAGCAGTTCCGCATCGCTGGGAAGAAATTCGATCGCGCGATCCAGCAGTCCCTGCGATTCCAGGGTGCGGATGAAGTGACCGAACGAACCCAGCCGCGGCCGGCTCATCACTTCCATCAGACTGATGGCCTGGTTCTGGCGGTAGTTGTCGTTGAGCACCAGATCGCCGACTTCGTCGGTCATGCTGGCAAGCAAGGTGTTTCGTGCCTCCATGCTCAACTCGCCGCGTTTCACCACGGCGTCCAGCAGGATCTTGATGTTGACCTCGTGGTCGGAGGTGTCCACGCCGGCGGAGTTGTCGATGAAGTCGGTGACGATGCGGCCACCCGCGGCGGCGTACTCGATGCGGCCGCGCTGGGTCATACCAAGGTTGCCGCCCTCGCCCACCATCCGGCATCGCAGTTCCTTGCCATTGACGCGGAGCGCGTTGTTGGCGCGATCACCGACATCGGCGTGGGACTCAGCCTCGGCCTTGACATAGGTGCCAATGCCACCGTTCCACAGCAGATCGACCGGCGCTTTAAGGATCGCGCTGAGCAGTTCATTCGGTGTGAGTTGATCAATCGCAGACTCGATCCCGAGCGCGCGCTTGACCTCCGGCGTCAGCGCGATGGTCTTGGCCCCGCGCGGGAAAATTCCGCCACCGGTAGAAATCAGTGACTTGTTGTAGTCGTCCCAACTGGAGCGTGGCAGTTGGAACAGACGTTCGCGCTCGATGAACGTTTGCGCAGCGTCGGGACTGGGATCGAGAAAAATGTGGCGATGGTCGAACGCGGCTAGCAGTCGGATGTGTCGCGACAGCAGCATGCCGTTGCCGAAAACATCGCCGGACATGTCGCCGATGCCCACGCAGGTGAAGTCCTCACTTTGGCTATCGCGACCCAGCGCACGGAAGTGGCGCTTGACCGACTCCCAACCACCCTTCGCGGTGATGCCCATGCCCTTGTGGTCGTAGCCGACCGAACCGCCGGAGGCAAACGCATCCCCCATCCAGAAGCCGTGCTCGGCAGAAATCGCGTTGGCAATGTCGGAGAACGTGGCAGTGCCCTTGTCAGCGGCCACCACGAGATACGGATCATCGGCGTCGTGTCTCGTTACATCCGACGGGTGTACCACCTTGCCATCGACCAGATTGTCAGTGATGTCGAGCAGGGCGTTGATGAACATGCGATAGCAGGCGATGCCCTCGGCCAGGATCGCATCGCGGTCGCCGGCCGCCCCGGGTCGTTTGACAAAGAATCCACCCTTCGCACCCACCGGAACGATCACGGTGTTCTTCACCATCTGCGCCTTCACCAGGCCCAGCACTTCGGTACGGAAATCCTCGCGACGGTCTGACCAACGCAGGCCGCCTCGCGCCACCGGACCGAAGCGCAGATGCACGCCCTCGACGCGCGGCGAGTACACGAAGATTTCGCGATACGGTCGCGGCTTGGGCAGGTCCAGAATCTTGAGCGGATCGAACTTGAAGCTGATGTAGTCGCGCGCCTTGCCCTCGCGGGTCTGGTAGTAGCCGGTACGCAACGTGGCGCGCATCACGCCCATGAAGCTGCGCAGGATGCGATCCTCATCCAGACTCGCGACCCGATCCATCAGCGCATGCAATGCCGCTTCCGCCGCCTTCATCTGCACCTCGCGCGAGCCCGCGCGCGCATCGATGAGCAGGCCCAGCGCAGTTGCCGCCGCGGTGTCGTTCGCAACCAGACGCCTGATCTGGCTGCCGAAGCGATGCTGACCCTGACGCACCTCGTCGAGGCTCTCGTTGCCCGTGGCCGGGTGGAATTTGGCCTCGAACAGTTCCACCAGCAGGCGCGCGAGCAGCGGGTAGCGATTCAGCGTCTCCTCCATGTAAATCTGCGAGAACGGCACACCCGTCTGCAGCAGGTACTTGGAATATCCGCGCAGCATCGCGACTTGTCTCCAGTCCAGACCCGCTGTAAGGATCAGGCGATTGAAGCCGTCGCTTTCGGCGTTGCCGCGCCAGACTTGATCGAACGCGACCTCGAAGCCGTGGCGTACCGCATCCACGTCGACTTCACCGCGCGCGCCCTCGACCTCGAAATCCTGGATATGAATGCGGGTTTCGCCCACCTGCATCGTGTACGGATGCTCGGTGAGTATGCGCAGACCCAGGTTCTCCATCATCGGCAGCGCTTCCGACAGCGGAATGTCGCGCCCCTGGCGATAAAGCTTGAAACGCAAGCCGGCGCTGTCTCGCAGCGGGCGGTACAGGCTCACGCGCAGGTCGTCGGCACTGCGCAGCGACGCCGCGCGTTCTACGTCCGCGGCGGCGATTTCAGGCGTGACGTCCTCGATGTAGCCCGTAGGCAAGGCCTTGCCGTAGCGATTGGCGAGTTTGAGGCCCTTGTCTTCGCCGTGCCGGGCGACAAGTGTTTCGCGCAGTTCGTCGTGCCAGTTGCGCACGATGTGGGCCAGTTGCGCTTCCAGCGCCGCCTGATCCACCTCGGCTCCACCCGCCTTGGGTCTGACGATCATGTGCAACTGCGCCAACGCCGACTCGCCGACCTGGATCGTGGTGTCGATGCGCTGGCCGTTGAGTTCCTTCATCAGCAAGGCCTCGATGCGACGTCGCACCTCGCTGTTGAATCGGTCGCGCGGGATATAGACCAGCGCGGAATAGAAACGACCGTAGCGATCGCGACGCAGGAAGAGCTTGGTGCGTACACGCTCCTGCAAACCGAGAATTCCCATCGCGGTGCGGAACAGCTCCTCTTCGCCCGACTGGAACAACTCGTCGCGCGGCAGGGTTTCGAGAATATGACGCAATGCCTTGCCGCTGTGGCTGCTGGGCGGCAGGCCGGACTTCTGCATCACGTACTCGTAGCGCTGGCGCACCAGCGGGATGTCCCACGGCCGGCGGGTATACGCACTCGACGTGTACAGACCGATGAAGCGCTGCTCGCCGTTCGGGCGTCCCTGCGCATCGAAGGTGAGGATGCCGATGTAATCCATGTAGCCCGGACGATGCACGGTCGAGCGCGCGTTGGTCTTGGTCAGGATCAGCGCGTCGACCGGCGCCGTGACCGGCAGGCTGCGCTCACCCAGGCTCTTGAGCGAGCGCGGCTTGCCGACGCGTTCGTCGCTCTTCAACAGTCCGAGGCCGGTGCCGGGCTTGGCGCTCAGCACCTGTTCTCCACCGACTTCGGAAACCTCGTATTCACGGTAACCGAAGAAAGTAAAATGATCATCGGCCGCCCAGCGCAGAAATTCCTGCGCCTCATTGCGGCCCTCGTCGGAAACCGGCATCTCGCGCGACGGAAGTTCTTCAGCGATCGCGCGCAACTTGCTACGCATCGCCTGCCAGTCGTGCACGGCGGCACGCACATCGTCCAATGCGGCCAGGATGTCGGCCTCGATGCGCTGCAGATCCGCCGGCTCCGTCTGACGATCGATTTCCAGACACATCAACGACTCTAGTTCGCCCTCGCCCAGGGCCAACACATTGCCGCCCGGATCCCGATGCAGCTTCAACACCGGATGCCCCAACACGTGAATCGCGATGTCGTGCTGAGTCAGGGCCATGCTGACCGTATCGACCAGGAACGGCATGTCGTCGTTGACGAT
>JBKJTK010000341.1:0-5048 GCA_046590875.1 Chiayiivirga sp. | reverse complement strand
TTGTAGCCGCGGCTCAGGCGTTCGATGCGCACTTCGCACAGTCGGGCCTCCGTCACGTCCTGGCAGGTGCCGACAACGCGCGACGGCCGGCCGGCCTCGTCGTAGACGACTTCCCAGTGCTCCTCGACGAACTTGATGCGGCCACCTGGCAACAGGAGGCGGTGGCCCGCCACCGACGGCCCGCGTGACTGCAACGATGCTGCAAAGGCGGCATCCACGTTCTCCCGGTCCGCCGGGTGAACCAACTCAAGGAATTGGGCGTGGCTCACCGGCGCGGCGCTCGACTCCAACTCGTGGATTCGATAAGTCTCCTCCGACCAGGTGACGTCCATCGTGGCGAGTTCGGTTTCCCAACTGCCGACTTTGGCTACCCGCTGAGCCGCCACCATGCGCGCGCGCTCGACGGTCAGCTGGCGCGCCGATTCGCGCTGCTCGGCCTCGCGGGTCTCCAGCGCTCGTTCGTACAACTTGCGATCGGTGATGTCCGAGTGCATTACGACCACGCCACTTAGGCGCTCGTCACTCAGTGGCGTCGCCGTCATATGGAACCAGCGCTGGTGCGAGGGTGAATGGCAGGCGTATTCCGTACTGAACGTCTTCGTCGTGCCCTTGAGTACCGACCCCAATCCATCCGCCACCCAGGTCGCGCCCTCGGAATGCTCGCCGTGCGCCTCCAGGCAGACGCGCACGTAGTTCGATCCCACGTCGGCCGAATGGCCTTTCAAGCCATTGGCACAGCCGAATCGCCGCCACGATTCATTGACCGACAGGATGAAACCGCTCGCGTCCAGCAGCGCGATATTGGCGGGCAGCGCATTGAGGATGGCGGCTTGCCTTGCCGCTTCGTGAAGGCGCAACTCTCCCTGGGCGTGCGGCAGCAAGAACGGCGTGCCATCGGGCCCGAGTACTGCATCGACCTCCCCGCCAGTGAGTTCTTCCAGACGCTGCCCGGCCTCGTGCAGCGTTGCGATCAACGCAGCTGCTTTCTTGTCCTCGCTGGATAGTGACGGTTTGTCGATGCTCATGCGGCGATGCCTGCCAGGCCCAGCGCCTGCAAAACGGCATGCGGCTGGCTCAGTGTGCCGACGATTCGCTGCCCGGGCAGCGGTGCGAGCTTGATCAAGGTCGGCGTCATGAAGACCCCATCGGCCAGCGCGCGGGCCGGATCGCGAAATACATCCACGACTTCGATCGCGTGCCGATCCGGGAGGTAGGCCTCGCACAGCGTCCTCAGGTTGGCGGTCGCCTGCAGGGAATTCGTGGTATCGCCCGTGATGAAGAGCCGGAACTCATACTGCACAGGTTTGTTCATGGCGAGAGTCACTTGGGTTCCGGAGGCGCCGCATCCGCTCCGCGCAACTCACGCAAACGACTATCGCCGCGGGTCAGATCCCTCGCTTGGGACGCCGTCGTGCGCGTCAGAAGCTCCTTCTCGGTCTGCTTGGCGACGAGTTCGATCTGCAGTGATTTCACCCGCACTTCGAGTTCGGCCTCCTCCGCATCGAGGCGGACGCGCTTGAGCTTCGCTGCGACCTCGGCGACTTCCATCGCGACGCGTTCGGCGCTTTCCTTTTCCCAGCGCAATGTGCCCATCAGCACTTCGCCGCCTGCGGTGTAGATGTCGGCCAGGGTGACGCCGCTATCGCTGAGGATCAGTTCGCGCACCTGGTTCGAATGCGCGGTTCCGCGCGACTTGATAATCGCCAGGCCGCGATTGCGCTCGCCGGCCTGCACCAGGTAGTCGAGCTGGATCCAGGTGTCGGCGAGGGTGGAGATCTGAAGTGAGGAGATGGCCTCTTCTTGATGCGACAATTCGTCGAGCAGACTGGTGCACAGCAGGGTGATGCCTTCGGACTTGGACCAGTCGATCAGGCGTTCGGCGACGCTGTGCACGCTCTTGCCGTTGCTGGCCTTCGTCCACGTGGACACCGGATCGATGACCACGCAGCGCGCACCCATGTCCGCCGCGAGCGTCTTGATGCGGACAAGGTAGCTCTCGGCGCTGCCGGTGACGCTGCGCGCCGAGATCATGCGCAGCTCGCCGGTATCGACGTAGCGGTCGAGGTGGATTCCCACCGAAGCCAGGTCGCGGACCACTTCGTTCGAATCGGCATCGAAGCTCACGAACAGGGTGCGCTCGCCTCGCGCGCAGGCCGCTTCGGCAAAAGCGCCGCTCAAGGTCGTCTTGGCCGTGCCCGGGAAACCGGTGATCAGCACGGTAGCGCCTCGGTAGTAGCCGCCGCCGAGCATGGTGTCGAGCCGGTCTATGCCGCTGGAGACCCGTTCCTTGCTGACTTCCTGCACGCCGCGGCCGAGCGGACGCGCGACCACGACCTCGAAGCCATTCCTGCCGATCAGGAACGGCGATTCGTTCTCGTCGAAGCTTGAGCCACGATACTTCTGCACGCGCAGATTTCGTTGCGAAACCCCTTGCACCACGCAGTGGTTGAGCACGACGGCGCAGTCCACCATGAACTGCATGAAGCCGAAGGGTTGCTCGCGCTGGTCGGCTTCCGGCGTTGTTACCTCGCCACCCGCCTTCGCGGTGATGATGGCGGTCAGTTCGTGCTGCAGCAGCCATGCGTGAAGCCGATAGACCTCACGACGTCTCGCCGCATCGTCCGGCAGCAGCGCCAGCACGATATCGATGGCGTCGAACACGATGCGCCGAGCACCCATTTCGCCCGTCTTGGCTTCCAGCACGGCCAGCATTCCACCCAGGTCGAAATTTCCCGACTGAATCAGATCCGGAGACGGCTGGGCGTCGATGAAGAACAGTTCTTTTTTTCGCAACTCCGGAAGCTTCCAGCCGAAGCCATCGGCATTAGCCACGATGCGGTCGGCGCTTTCTTCGAATGCGACGAAGATGCCCGGCTCGTCGCCGATCTGGGCGCCATGTGCAAGAAATTGCAATGCGAAGATGGTCTTGCCCGAGCCAGGCCCGCCCACCAGCAAGGTCGTGCGGCCTTGCGGCAATCCTCCTCCGGTGATTTCGTCGAGACCGACAATCCCGGTCGGAGCTTTCTTCGGGCCGGGACCGGGCGCCGCGCGTATGGACTTCATGCGTTCACCTCGGGCAGGAGCACAGCCCAGTCAGGCAAGCGCCAGTCATCCTGAAACGCAATGGGTGCGCTATGCCGCTACCAAATCAGGCTCTCGAACTGCCGCGCGGGTGAGCGCCAATAGGGAACGCGCCGAAGGCAAGGGGAGAGGAGGAAAAGAGTAACGCGAGCTACGTTACGCTCAATTCCGTGAACATGCTGAACAGACTGAAAACGCAGGGTCGCCCTTTCAGTAACCTGAATTCGATTCGCTGCAGCGAACGCCGAAATTAGCGCGTACCACCCTATTCCACCGTCACTGATTTCGCCAGATTGCGCGGCTGATCCACATCGGTGCCGCGCAGCACCGCGACGTGATAGGCGAGCAACTGCAGTGGCACGGTGAAGACGATCGGGGCGATCAGGCCGCCGCCGGAGGCGAGTTTGATCAGGGCGCCGCGGGTGCCATCCAGATGCAGGTCGGCGGCGCTGTCGGCGAAGACGAAGAGCTCGCCGCCGCGGGCGCGCACTTCTTCCAGATTGCTCTTGAGCTTGTCCAGCAACTGGTTGTTGGGCGCCACGGCGATCACGGGCATGTCTTCGTCGACCAGGGCCAGGGGACCGTGCTTGAGCTCGCCGGCGGGATAGGCCTCGGCGTGGATATAGGAGATTTCCTTGAGCTTGAGCGCACCTTCCATTGCCACCGGATAGTGCGCGCCGCGGCCGAGGAACAGGGCGTGCTGCTTGTGCACGAATCGCTCCGCGAGCTTGGCGACTTCGGCTTCACACTTCAGGGCCTCGCCGATGACGCGCGGCAGCGTGCTGAGTTCGGTTACCAGGCGCGCGTAGCGCTCCGGCGCCATCCCGTGCAGGCGCGCCATCTCCAGCGCCAGCAAGGCGAGCGCGGTGAGTTGGGTGGTGAAGGCCTTGGTCGAGGCCACGCCGATCTCGGGACCGGCGCGTGTCATCAGCACCAGGTCGGCCTCGCGCACCAGGGTGGATTCGGGCACGTTGCAGACCGCGAAGGCAGACGTGTGGCCGCGTTTGCGACCTTCGCGCAGCGCCGCCAAAGTGTCAGCGGTTTCGCCTGATTGTGAAATGCAGACGAACAAGGTGCCCGGCGGTACCACGGTGCTGCGATAGCGATATTCGCTGGCGACCTCGACGCTGCACGAAATGCCGGCGAGGCCTTCGATCCAGTAGCGCGCGATCAGGCCTGCGTGGAAGCTCGTGCCGCAGGCGATGATCTGCACGTGCTTCACGTCCGCCAGCAGGCGCTCGGTATCGGTGCCGAAGATGTTGGGCAGGATGCGATCGCCTGCAATGCGCGCCTCCAGGGTGTCGGCGATCGCCTGCGGCTGTTCGTGGATTTCCTTCAGCATGTAGTGGCGGTATTCACCCCGTTCGACCGCATCGGCGGAGAAGTGCGATTCCTTGATCGGACGCTCGACGCGGGCGCCGCTGTCGTCGAACACATCAATCGCGGCGTGCGAGAGCTCCACCACATCGCCTTCCGTCAGGTAGATGAAGCGCCGGGTCAGAGGCAGCAGCGCGTGAATGTCGGAGGCGAGATAGTGCTCGCCCTCGCCGACACCCACCACCAGGGGCGAACCGCGACGCGCGCCGACCAGCACGCCAGGTTCGCGCTTGGAGATCAGCACCACGGCATAGGCGCCGTGCATCCGGGCCAGCGCAATGCGGGCCGCGTCGAGCAAACGCAGGCCCTGCCGCTGATGATGCTCGACCAGATGCGCAATGACTTCGGTGTCGGTTTCGGAACTGAACTCAAAGCCCAGCGCCTGCAGCTCGGTGCGCAAGGCGGCATGATTTTCAATGATGCCGTTGTGCACCACCGAGACCATATCGGCGGACGTATGCGGATGGGCGTTGGCGGTGTTCGGCGCGCCATGCGTGGCCCAGCGCGTGTGCGCGATGCCGCTGTGGCCGGCGATCGGTGATTCGTTCTGCAAGGACTCCAGATCGCGCACCTTGCCCTTGGCGCGCCGA
>JBKJTK010000219.1:0-3807 GCA_046590875.1 Chiayiivirga sp. | reverse complement strand
GCTTGCGCTGACGACCAATCCGCCGAATGCCAACGGCTTCGTCGAGGCGATTCCGCAAAATGTGCGGCGTCGGGAAATTCTCTATGTGCTCCACCTCGCGGCGATTTCGCCCGAGTTCGCGACCCAGCGCTGAGGCTCGCCCATGTCCCGTCAACGAAATTCTCGCCGCGACTTCCTCCGCGCTGGCTGTGGCCTTGTGGCCTGCGGTGGTGCCCAGGCCCTGTGGCCGCAGCTTGGCCTGATTCCCGCGGCCCTCGCTCAATCCGCGCCCGGCGGTTACAAGGCCCTGGTGTGCCTGTATCTGGACGGTGGCAACGACGCCTTCAACCTGTTGATGCCGGGCGTCGCCACCGCGCACGCCAAATACGTCACTTCGCGCAATGGCATCTACAACCCGCTCGCAGGCAATGGCGGCGGGCTCGCCCTGCCGCATTGGAGCGGCACCGGCTTCGTCCCCGCGCAGACGCCGCCGATGGCGATCAACATCGCGGGCGGCCAGTACGGCGTGAATCCGTTCTGCCCGGAGTTGGCGCAACTCTACGGCGAGGGACGACTCGCGTTTCTGGCGAACGTCGGACCGCTGGTCGAACCCACCACCATCGCCGCCTTCAACAGCCGGCGCAGACCGCCGCAGTTGTACTCGCACAACGACCAGACCAATCTCTGGCACATCGGGTCGGGTTCCCCATCGGCATCGACCGGAGGCTGGGGTGGACGCGTGGCAGGACAGGTGGCGTTGCTGCCCGGACAAACCGCTGGGCTGCCGCCGACGATTACCCTGTCGGGTCAGACCCGCTATCTCAACGGCATCGACAGCAATGGCGTGCCACTGTTTTCGTTCTCGCTCTCGACCTCCGCAACGTCGCCGGCGACCAGTCTCACCAGCTACCGCAACCAGACCTCCAATCCCCCAGCGAACCAGTTCGAAGTCGCCCGACGGTCTGCCCTGCTGGAGTTGCTGAACGCGGCAACTCCGCAAGCGTTCACTGGCGAATACGGCTCGATCGTCGATCGGTCACTGCAACTCGCCGACTTCGTGATCAATCCGGCGATCGTTGCCATTCCAGCCGCGGACCCGGTCAATGGCGGCGGCACCACCGGCTTCGTGTGGCCGACGGGTTTCAGCCTGGCCGATCAACTCAGGCAGGTCGCGAAAATGATCCGGGTCAGCACCAATCCGGCGTTGCCGCAGCCGATCAATGCCAATCGCCAGGTATTCTTTGTACGGATCGGCGGTTTCGATACGCACGACGGCCAGATCACCTCGCTCCTCGCCACCGGTCAGCACCTGTTGCTGCAACGTATTTCCCAGGCAGTAACCGCGTTCTATCGCGCCATGGTGGCGATCGGCCGCGGCAGCGACGTGACCTTGTTCAGCACCAGCGAGTTCGGTCGCACCATCAATTCCAACGGCAATGGCAGCGACCACGCCTGGGGCAGCGTGCATTTCGCGCTCGGCGGCGCGGTCAACGGCGGACAGGTATTCGGGCGCTACCCGAACATCGTGCTGAACAATTCACTGAGCGGCAGTGTCAGCGACAACGCCACGATGGGCGAATGCTTCAGCCGCGGCCAGTTCATCCCGACCACGGCCGTGGACCAATTCGGCGCGACCCTGGCGCAGTGGATGGGTGTGCCGAACGTCGACTTGCCAACCATTTTCCCGAACCTCGACAACTTCGCGACCGGCCCGTTCGCCAACGCGATCCAAACGCCGACGTTCGCGAACTTCTCGCGCACCATCCCGGGGCTGATGAATGGGGTGTAGCCGCGATCTCGAAAATGCAGAGCAGAACCCGGAGACCGTTCGGGCTGATGTATCGAAGCACACACGGGCTCCGGCAACGCGAGGTCACCCTTCGATACCTCAGGGCGAACGGGGGGTCAATGCGCACCGAAACCCGGAGACCGTTCGTGCTGAGGTATCGAAGCACAGTCGGGCTTTGGCAATGCGAGGTCACCCTTCGATACCTCAGGGCGAACGGATGCTCAATGCACCCCGAAACGCGGAGACCGTTCGTGCTGATGCTTCGGCAGGCTCAGCACGGGGGTACGTCTTCGACGTATCGAGGCACACACGGCTCCGGCAATGCGTGTTCGCCCTTCGATACCTACCCATGAACCGACCCCCAAGCACCGTTCGCGCTGAGGTATCGAAGCGCCTGCCACACGCTTGCCTCGCCAGAATCGGTTCATGGGCAACACTCGGCGCGCTGGCGCGCAGTTTTCTCCGGGTGACCGGATGATCGTGGCCGCTTCCCGCCTGCGTTTGCCGTTGCTCTGCACCGCGCTCGCAGTTGTGCTGGCCGGCGCGCTGCCGCAAGCGCATGCCGATCTGGGTGGCCTCGGCTGCGACGATCTGAAAGGGCTGCCGATCAACTTCAATGTGAATTGGCAGACCCAGGTCAAGCCGATCCTCAACGAGTTCTTCGAGAGCGGTCGCTGCACCAGTTGCCACAATGTCGGACAGTTCGACGGCAATCTTGATCTCACTGACGAAGGCATCGACGCGATCTACAAGCTCGTGCCCGCGGGCTACGCCGTTCCCGGCCAACCGTTCGACAGCCCCCTGTTCGACAAGATCAACTGCAATCTGCCCGGCTACGGCGGCGAGCGCATGCCGTTTTTCCAGAACCCACTGACCATCGTGGAACAAGGCCTGATTTACGACTGGATCGCGCAGGGCGCGCTCGGCGACGTCGACGGTGAACCGCCGATCCCACGCGATTTCATTTTCCGCGATGGCGTGGAATCGCTGCGCTAGCAGCCTGCGTGGCGTGGCTACTGTTCAAACCCGTTCTTGTGGATTCTCAGCTCGATCTGTACGACCAGTTGCGCACGTACTGAAAGGCCACCAGAAGCCGACGTCGGCGTCAGTCGAACGATCCGGTAGTTCCGCTGCGCCAGTTCGGCGAGCGTCAGGTTTCCCGCCACCGGGCACTGATAACGGGTGAGGGCATCGGGTGGAGTCGCCGACTGATAAGTCTGCTCCGCGGAATAGCAAATTTCCGAAATCGGCGCCGCCATGGCGGTGAGCACCGGATTGCCCGCCAGCAGGGCGAGCATCAGGACCGAAGCGAGCACTCGCACCGGTTAGCGCTTCTGGATGACAAGTTGATCGGTGTATTGCGTCTGCGCCGTGTCCGGGTTGTAGCCGGTGGAGAGCGGCCCGAGCTGCACGATCTCCCATCCCTCTGCGGCCAGCTGCGGAAGGGTGCGCGAACCGGCGATCGGGCAGACGAATACGGTGGCGTTGGTCGGCGGGACGTACAGCGCAAAATTGATCGGCGCGCTGTAGCAGATTTCCGCCTGGCCCGCAGTAACCGTGGCGGTGGTGATGACAAATGCGAAGACGAGTCGTCCGATCATGGGTCCTTCCTGTCCTGGGTTCCGGGGCGCGGATTCTATCCGACCACGGGAACCTTTCGCTGCCGCGGACGCATTGAACGCGATTGAAAACACGACAATGAGACGAGGTCGCCGGGCGCCGAAAACGATCGGGGCAGCCAAAGCCGCCCCGATCAACGCCTGCAGCTCGCTGCTCAGCTGGCCGGCGGCACCCAGGTGTCCTTCTCGCCCGGCCGCAGCAGCCAGCGACATAGTGCCGGCAGGAAGATCAGTGCGGCGAACATGTTGACCACGAACATGAAGGTCAACATCAGCCCCATGTCGGCCTGGAATTTTAGTTCAGAGAAGATCCACATCGCCACGCCCACCGCGAGCGTGAGTGCGGTGTAGAAGATGGCGATGCCGGTGGTCTTGAGCGCGATGAAGTAGGACTCGGTCAGGCTCTTGCCGGCCTTCATC
>JBKJTK010000398.1:0-3558 GCA_046590875.1 Chiayiivirga sp. | reverse complement strand
CAGCGCCACCGGGCCGCTCTCGGTGAAGCGTTCGTAGGCGACCTGTGCATGCGCGCGTTCACATTGGACCGTCGAAACGAACAAAGTTTGTGCGTAGTCGTGACGCTCCACCTCGATGCCCAGATGTGTCCGCACGACAGACTCGGTGCCGTCGGCGGCGACGATCAATCGGGTCGCGATTCGTTCCTCGCCGCGGGCCGTTTGCATTCTGACCAGCACTCGATCCGGGCCTTGCTCTAACCCTGTGACCCGCGCCGGGCGGTAGCGCACGAGGGAATCCAGTTCCGCCAGGCGCGCTTCGAGCGCCGCACCCAACTCGCGCGCCACCACCACCGCGCCGAACGCGTCGAGGCCATAGTCCGAAGCGCTCAGCCGCACCGCGCCAAAATCGCCGCGACTGCTGATATGGATGCGTTCGATCGGGCTCGGCCGGGAGGCCACGTGCGTCCAGACGCCGAGCGCGGTCAAGGCATTGCGGCTGGCACGCGCCAACGCGAGGTTGCGCTCGTCGAAACTCGGCGCATTCTGAGCTTGCCCCGCGCTGGCCTCGGCCAGGGCCACATTGAGGCCGCTGCCGTGAAGTGCACAGGCAAGGCTGGCGCCGACCAGGCCGCCTCCCACGATCAAGACGTCGTGCGTGCTTTCATCCATCGCGACTCCCTGCCGTCCCCGCTGCGGGGCTTTGCGCTAGAATTCGCAGTCTAAAGGCGCCCCCGCTTCGGAGCACGTTCCATGTCGCAGTCCCCTGCCAAAATCAATCCCGGTCCGTGGGTGCTCGGCGCGATGATCCTCGTCGCGGTCGCCACGCGGCTGCTTTATCACTTCAATCCCGGCCTGGTGCCGCCGAATTTCTCGCCGGTCGAAGCCGTGGCGTTGTTCGGGGGCGCCTACTTCGCGGATCGCCGCCTCGCCTTGCTGCTGCCGCTGGTCGCGATGGCGCTATCGGATCTCGTGATCGGATTCCACAATCTGCTTTGGCTGGTGTACGCCTGCGTCGCGGCGTCCACCGTGCTCGGCTTCGGTCTGCGCGGCAAGGTCGGTCCGGCGCGCGTCGCGGTGTACTCGGTGATCGGATCGACGCTGTTCTTCATCGTCACCAATTTCGGGGTCTGGATCGGATCGAGCATGTACCCGCAGACCTGGGCCGGGCTGTTGGAGTGCTACGTCGCCGCGATCCCGTTCTACAAAAACACCCTGGTGGGCACGCTGTTCTACGCCGCCTTGCTGTTTGGCGGCTTTGCCCTGCTGCGCGCGCGGATGCCGCAATTGCGCGCGCAGACGGTCTGAAGTGATGCTTCGGAGTTGCTAGATACTCCACTCCGAACCGTTCGCCCTGATGCTTCGACAGGCTCAGCATAGAGTCGCCTGCTGCGATCGAAGGGTGAATGGCTCGGCCGCGGCTACGTGAGGTTGCCCTTCGATACCTCAGGGCGAACGGTAACGTTGTGAGGGCGCCCTTCGATACCTCAGGGCGAAAGGATTTTCGAGGACCGAATGGGTAACCGCCTCTCCAAGATCTACACCCGCACCGGCGACGACGGCACGACGGGGCTCGGCGACGGCACGCGCGTCGCCAAGGATTCGGCCCGGGTCAATGCCTACGGCACCGTGGACGAAGCAAATTCGGCGATCGGCGTGGTGTTGGCGCAGACGCTTCCGGACGAAGTTCGCGAAGATCTTGTCGCGATCCAGCACCAGATGTTCGATCTCGGGGGTGAGCTGTGCATTCCCGGTCACGCCGCGGTGTTCGATGCCGACGTCGATCGATTGGAGAAGACACTCGACCGCTACAACGCCGAGTTGCCGCCGCTGAAGGATTTCATCCTGCCTGGCGGCGGCGCGGCCGCAGCGTTCTGCCATCTCGCGCGCACCGTGACGCGGCGTGCCGAGCGCGAAACCGTCACGCTTTCGCACCACGATGCCGTGCGGCCCGAGGCGATCCGCTATCTCAATCGCCTGTCGGACCTGCTGTTCGTGCTAGCGCGCGTGCTGGCACGTGCGTCCGGTCATGGTGAAGTGCTCTGGAAGCACGAGCGTCGCAAGGGCTGAGGCTTGCACCTCTACACCCATCCCGTTTGTCTGCAACACAGCGCCGGCGCCGGCCATCCGGAATCGCCATCGCGGTTGACGGCGGTGCTCGCTGCGCTGCATGCCGCGGAATTGACCGACGCGCAGTGGCACTCCGCGCCGCCGGCGACGCGCGAACAACTGCGTCGCGTGCACACGCCCGCGCTGCTGTCGCAAGTACTTGACCTGCCCGTCGCGGACCAACGCCGGATCGACGCCGATACCGTGATGAACGGCGATTCCGCCGAAGCGGCGTTGCGCGCCGCGGGCGCGATGTGCGCGGCGGTGGATGCGGTGGTTCGAGGCGACACCCGACGCGCGTTCTGCGCCGTTCGCCCGCCCGGTCACCACGCGACGCCGACGCAGGCGATGGGTTTCTGTTTCCTCAATTCGATCGCGGTCGGCGCGGCGCAGGCGCTCGCCGTGCATGGCCTGACCCGCGTGGCGATCGTCGATTTCGACGTGCATCACGGCAACGGTACCCAGGACATGTTCTGGAACGAGCCACGCGTGCTGTTCGCCTCCAGCCATCAGCGCGGGTTGTACCCTGGAACGGGCGCGGCAGACGAACGCGGGCGCGGCAACATCCTCAACGCGCCGCTGCCGCCAGGCAGCGGCGGCATCGTGTTCCGGCGCGCGTGGAGCGAGCGTCTGCTGCCGGAGATCGATGCCTTCAAGCCGCAACTGGTGTTGATCTCGGCCGGTTTCGACGCGCACCGGCTCGATCCCTTGGCCGGGCTCATGCTGGAGGCTGACGACTACGCCTGGATCACCGCCGAACTGGTCGCGCTGGCTGATCGGCACGCGGGCGGCCGCATCGTCTCGACACTGGAAGGCGGCTACAGCCTCACGGCGCTGCGCGAGTGCAGCGTGGCGCATGTGCAGGCATTGATGGGGTAGACGATTTGGCCCTCGCCGAGGTTTCAATGAAATCCGACCGCACCGAACGCCGTCTGCAATGGACGCGCGAGGTACTGGACGATCCGTCGCTGACGCTGGAATCGGCGTCGAGCGACGCGAGCTTCCGCAGCTACTGGCGAACCGTCGCTACGACGCCGAGCTGGATCGTGATGGACGCGCCGCCGGAACGCGAAAATGTGCAGCCGTGGATCGAGGTTGCTCAACGCCTGCGCACGGCTGGACTGAATGCGCCCGAAGTGCGCGCAGTCAATCTGGAGGAAGGATTCCTGCTGATTTCCGATCTGGGCACGCAGCTGTATCTGCCGGCCTTGAATGAGGTCACCGTGGAGATGCTGTACGGCGAGGCGCTCGATGCCTTGTTCGCGCTTGCCACGCGCGTCGATGCGGACGGCCTGCCGCCGTACGACGATCTGCGCCTGGAAACGGAAATGGACCTGATGTCGGACTGGTTTCTGGTCAAGCATCTCGGCTACGTTCCCGAAGACGAGGAATGGGATGTCATCGATGCGGCGTTCCGCGCGTTGATTGATAACGCGAATGCGCAGCCGGCGGTATTCGTGCATCGCGATT
>JBKJTK010000313.1:0-19503 GCA_046590875.1 Chiayiivirga sp. | reverse complement strand
AGCCGTCGCACCTCGTCCTGGGTCAGGCGCAGTTCGGCGTGTTGCCGGGCGCGGGCGCGGGAGATGAGGATGCCCGCCATCACTATTCCGCCGATCACGGTCGTGACCAGGCCGATCGCCAGCGCCACGCGGGCTGGCGGTATCAGCAGCAAAAACTCGCCCGTCATCGCCAGCAACAGGACGATGCCCAGTCCGATCGCCAAGCGCAGGCGCAGCGAGACCGCCATCATCGCCAGCGCGTAGATGATGAACGTATTGCCGCCGCTGTTGAACGGGATAAGCCCGTAGCCGATCGCCGCCACCGCCAGGACCCAGGGCAGCGGCGAGCGTTCGTCCTGGCGGCGATAGAAGCCGAAGTGCAGCGGTACAAACAGCGCGGTGGCGAGCAGGGTGACGAGCAGCGGGCGGCCGACGGGCCCCGGCACGAACAGCAGCGGGATATACGCGAAGACCAGATAGATCAGCGTGATCCACGGCGATTCGTTCGGATCGACGTCGCTGGCCGGATTGCGTTTTGTTGAAGCCACACCACACCCCGAGAATCACTTGCCTAGAGTAGGTCCGAACCTCTTCTACGTCATCCCGGCTTTCGCCGTGACGACGTTTTGGTGGATCAGATCGCCCTCAACGAACTTCTACAGCATCGATTTCCAGCCCGAAACTGCCTGCAGGCATCCCTGCGGTGATGCCGAGGGCGCGGAGTTGCGCCAGTTCCGCGCCGCGGAAGTCCTGCAACGACAAGCGCACTTCTTGCCAGTCCGGGCCTGCAACGAAGGACTGCATCGACGGCAAGCCGCCGGGTGCGCCGGAGAACAGCAAGGCCGCGTACTCGCGCCCATCGCCGCGCGTCTGGAACACCAGTTCGCGCAGGGACGAGCCGTCGACCGGCGACATCGTCGTTGAGCCCGGACTATAGAGTGCGCCCGCCCAGGGCCAGGTTGCGCCAGTGACGACTTCGCCTCGAACCCGCATCGCACCGGCGCTGCCGTTGGCGCCGCCCGCGACGCGCGACACCGTCACGTCGGACTTGCCGCCAGCGATGCGATCGGTCGTCGGAATCCAGCCGGCGCCGAGGCTGGCGTCGAGCGTTTCGCCATCGAAATGGCTAATGGCACCGGCGTTCCATTTCGCTGCGTCAACGGTCCCCGCGGCGGTTGGCGCGCGTTCGATCACTCGTCCGTTCTTCCAGATCGTGACGATGGCACGAGTCGCGGTGATGTCCGCAATCGGGTCGCCTTCCACCAGCAGCAGATCGGCGCGAAGTCCCGGGGCAATGCGGCCGCGATCGGTCAGCCCGAACGCTTTCGCTGGACCCGAGGTGGCCGCCGCGAGTGCTTCGGTGCTCGACAGTCCGGCATGCACCAGTTGCGCCAGTTCCTCGTGAATCGCCGCGCCGTGCGCGGTATTGGGATTAGGCGCGTCGCTACCGGCGAGGATCACCACGCCGGCGGTGTGCAGTCGGCGTACGTTTTCGCGCGCGGTTTCGATCAGACGAGGATTCGGGTCGCCGAAACCGAAGCTCGCTTGCAAGGTGGATTTCTGGCCCGGCGTCAGCCACGGAGCGATGCGCGCGTCGTCGCTCAAGGTGTTCTGTTCGCCTGCCATGCCCGCGGCGACCGTGAGCGTGGCGACGACGAAGGCGCCGCGCTCTTTGGCGAGTGCGACGAACGCGTCGTCGGCAACGGCGTCCTCGAAGATATGCACGAGACCATCCGCATCGGCAGCCAACGAAGCGCGCGCATGCTCCTGTCCCGATGCATGCACGACCGCGCGTAGACCTTGCGCGTGCGCGGCGGCAATCACCGCCGCCGCGGTGGCGTCGTCCAGCGTCGGCAGGCGCCGCTCGGCGCTGAAGGTGTGCATATCCTCGCGCACGAGCTTGATGTAGTCGGAGCCCTCCTGCTTGCGCATCGCGACCCAGGCCGCGGCTTCATCGGGCGTGGCGAGTGTCGGCACGTCCATGCCGAACTGGGTGCCGTGACCGCCGGCGGCGGTTGCCAGCGTGCCGGCCGACCACAGATCGGCCCGATCCGTTTCGAACAGCGAATCGCGTTCACTGCGCGCGGCAGCGAGTGCGCGGTGATCGCTGAACATGTCGAGCATCGTCGTCACGCCGAAGCGCAAGGCGTCGCGTCGCGCCTCACCCCAGGTGTGCACGTGCGCATCCATCAGTCCGGGTAGCAGGGTGCGACCCGCGCCTTCGATCGTTGCGTAGCCGGAGGGAACCTCGAGCGCCTCGCCGATGGCCTCTATCCGGCCCGCGGCAACGCGCACGCTGGCGCGCGGCCACACCTTCTCGCCATCGAATACGCGCGCATTGCGGATCACGAACTGTGTGGCAGAGACCGGATGCGTCGGTGACGCGGTGGATTTCTTGCGCTCGACCGGCTCGGGCATCAGTTGCAAAGACAGCGCGACCAGCGCGACGAGGCTGGCGGCAACGACCACAGGCAGAAGTTTCATGGCGACCTCACTCCGCCCGCAGCCGCATCGCGGCCAACGACAGGAACAGGGTTGTCATCGCGAGCAACGCACCGGCATGCAAGCCATAACGCACGTCCGGCACCTGGCCGACGATGCCCAGCGCCATCTGCCCCAGATGCCAGGCCGGCCACAACACCGCGGTCTTCTGCAGGATCGCGGGAAACGCGAACAGCGGGATCCACAGTCCGGAAAGCAACGCCATCGGCAGATAAACCAGGTTCACCACCGCGACCGCGGCCTGGCCTTTCACCAGAGTGCCGATCCACAAGCCGAAGGCACAGAACGGCAGGGTGCCGAGCAGCAGCGCGCCGACCAGGGTCACCCAGGTGCCAACACTCAGGCGCACCTCACCGAAGCCAATCGCAGCGATCGAAAGCAGAACCACCACCGCGAAGGCGAAGGCCAGACTCATCATGATCTTGGCGAAGAAGTAGGCCCCGGTCGGCATCGGCGACACGCGCTTGAGGTCGAGCCAGCCCTGCTGACGTTCCATCGCCAGCCCGACGCCGAAACCGAACAACGCCGGGCCGATCACCCCGAACGCGGCGTAGGTCGCGAACAGATAGGCGGTCTTCTGGTACCCGCCCCACTGGCCTGGCAGCACCAGCGCGAACATCACGTAGAACACCAGCGGAAAGGTCAGCGTCGGGATCACAAACGCTGGCGTGCGCAGCACGCGCAGGAACTCGTACCACGCTTCCAGCGCGTGGATGCGGACGAAGGACGGACGTGCGAGTGCGGCCTGATTCCAAGTAGCCTGATTCAAAGGGGCCTGATTCAAGGAAGCTTGATTCAAGGAAGCTTGATTCAAACCAGCTTCCTTCAGGGCGACAAAATTCGATGTGGCGAGCGTGTTCATGCAGCGAGCTCCTCGGTGTTCGTGCGCGCGTGCGCCGTGAGCGACAAGAACGCCTCCTCCAGGCTGAGCGGGCGGACTTCCAGATCGGCGAGTTGCGGATCGTGTGCCAACCAGCGCCGCAGCAGCGCCTCGGGCGTGCGGCTGCGGACCTCGGTGATTGCATCCGTGACGTCAACCGCATCCGCTTCGGGCCAGGCCGCGATCTGCTCACGGGTCAGTTGCGAACGTGCCCGCACGCGCTTTCCGGCGGCGCGCGTCTTGATGCCCGTCGGCGTGTCCTCGGCCAGCAGGCGACCTCCGGCGAGTAGCACCACGCGCTCGGCCAGGGCGTCCGCTTCTTCGAGGTAGTGCGTGGTCAGCACGATGCCGGTGCCCTCGCTACGCAATTGACGTAGCACCTCCCACAGGTTGTGTCGCGCTTCCACGTCGAGGCCGGTGCTGGGCTCGTCGACGAAGATCAGCGGCGCGCGTCCGCAAATCGCGAGTGCGAACTGCACCCGACGCTGCTGGCCGCCGGAGAGTTCGCCATAGTTGCGCTTGGCGAGGTCGGCGATGCCGGCCAGCGCCAGCGTCTCGGCCACGGGGCGCGGACGCGGGTAGTAGCTTGAGAACAGACGGACATGTTCGTCGACCCGCAGCGTGTCGGGCAGGCTGGTCTCCTGCAGCATCACGCCGATGCCGCGGCGCAGTGACGGCGTGCGTGGATCGCCGCCCATCAACTCGACGTGGCCGGCATCGGGCGCGATACGCCCGGTGAGCAAGCCAAGCGCCGTGGTCTTTCCGGCGCCGTTGGCGCCCAGCACCGCGAGCACTTCGCCGGCGTGCACGTCGAGATCAAGGCGATCGAGCGCGAGCGTCGCGCCGTACTGCTTGCGTGCGCCGCGCAGCCGCGCCAATGGGATCAGGCGGGGTGACATCGGAAAGGGGATACGCGTCATAGTCGGCCTCCTCAGGGTGAGCCCAGCGTGAGGCCGTGCCGCGGCGCGCGGCAGTGGAGGAGATCAGGACCTGCGCGTGACAGTTGTCATCGGCGCTGTCGCTTGCGAAAGCTCGCCTTTACGGGTGAGCGCAGGTGCGGTGTCGGTTTCTTGACGCTCTCGCCGCGGCGGCGCGGACCCCGACAAGTCGATTCCGATCTAATGCCGACCCAGCCCGCCTTGCCTCCCCGGCATGCGACCTGCCCGCGATGTCATTCGGACCGCCAGGAGGTCGTCCATCGGGCGGACGGCGGAACGTCTTTGCGGCCGTAATGCTTGATGTCGGAAAACCGACGCCAAAGTCGAGCACGGAAATTGCACCAGAGGGTGACGCGGCCCGGACTGCATGTTCGTGCAGACGCGTCCTACCCCTAGTGGAGACCAGTCATGGAAATGCACGCCCCCTCTCAGTCCGCTTACGACTACGTCGAGTGGAGCGGTCGCGCGCCCATCAGCGCGCTTCCCGCGGTGAAATCGCCAACTCGCGATTTCGACACGAGCCACGTGTGGCTCCTGACCGATGGCCAGTTGCAATACTGGACCAGCGAGCTGGGTGTCACGATCTACGAGATCCGCGATGCGATCGCCCAGACTGGCTCAAGGTGTGCCACTGCTGTGCGCAGATACCTAGGGCAATGACGGGGTGCGGCACCGCCACGGACGGGGCGGTGACATGGGTCGTCAGGCGAACGCGATGTAGCACACCACCGTCAGCACCACGATGCCGACCAGATCCAGCACGAAGCCCTCGCGCAGCATGTCACGGCCGCTGACGTGGCCGGAGCCGTACGCGATCGCGTTCGGCGCGGTCGCGACCGGCAACATGAAACCCACGCTCGCGGCAAGCACGGCGGGGAACATGAAGAGCGCGGGGTCCGCCCCGACCGCTTTTGCAGTGGCGGCAAGAATCGGCATCAACAGCACCGCGGTCGCGGTATTGCTGGCGATCTCCGAGAGCACAACCACGCTCGCGACGATGCCAAACAACAGTAAGGGCAGGGGCAGGGCGCTGAGTCCGGTGAGGCGTTGCGCGAGCGCTTCGCTGAGTCCTGTCGTCTGGAACGCGGTGGCGAGCGCGATGCCGCCGCCGAACAACACCAGCGCGCCCCAGGGAACACGCTCGGCGGTTTCCCAATCGAGCAGCCGGCCGCTGCGACCGTTCGGGCCACTACCGTCAGGAATAAGGCACAGCGCGACCACCGCGAGCAGCGCCACGCTAGCGTCGTTCGCGCCCGGCATCGAGAGCCACGCGCTCCAGCCGCCGAAGGGTTCCGTGCGCAGAATCCACGCCGCGGCAGTGATCACGAACACAATCAGCACGCGACGCTCGGCGGCGCTCCAGGCGCCGAGGTCGGGCAGCACCGCCGGCGGGCTGTCTTTCAGATGCCTTCCCAACCACCAGGCCATCAGCGGCAGGAAGATCGCGATCAGCGGCACGCCGACCTTCATCCAGTCGAGAAACCCGTAACGCGTACCGGTGGTTTGTTCGTAGACCTGCATGAACACCAGATTCGGCGGCGTGCCAATCGGCGTGCCGAGTCCGCCGACGCTGGCGGCATAGGCAATCGCGAGGATCAGCGGCGCGTGCAACCGGCGATCGGGATAGTGTTCCAGCACCGCGAGCGCGACTGGCAGCAGCATTAGTGTGGTGGCAGTGTTGGAGATCCACATGCTGATCAGACCGGCCGCGGCGGTGAAGCCATACAACAACGAGCGCCCGCTGCGTCCGCCAAACGCGCGCACCATCGCGAGCGCGAGACGACGATGCGCGCCGCTTTTCTCCAGCGCGCGCGACAGCATGAAACCGCCGCCCAGTAGCAGGATCAGCTCGTTGCCGTAGCTCTGCGCGACCTGTTTTGCATCGAGCACGCCGGCGATCGGAAACAGCGCCAGAGGCAACAGCGCGGTGACCGGCGCGGCCACCGGCTCGAACAACCACCACAACGCGCACCACACGGTGACGGCGAGCGCCGTCGCCAACAACGGCGTGGCGCCGCTGTGCATGGCAAATGCGCCTGCCAGCAACGCGAGCAACGGCCCGAACCAGAGGCTGGCGCGGCGGACGGGATGCATGGGTGGCGAGGGTGATGAAGTCGGATCAGTCATGGCGCGCACTTATACTGGTCGGGGCGAGTGCTGCGCCAGACTTCCGCCTCGTGGGCCACCTTACGCCCGAGAGAGAGGGGGACAGTCATGTAGCCCGGGTAGAGCGCAGCGAAACCCGGGGCGAGCGATGCGAATCGAGGTGTCGTTCCCGGGTCGCTGCGCGAACCCGGGCCACTTAACAGGCAACGCTTCAATGCCAAGGGAGTTCGATGAAGCCTACCCTCCGTACGATTCCCGAACGCGCTGCCGCCGCGCTGCAGGAGTTCTTCAAGCTCGAGGCCGCCGGTGGCATTCTGCTGATTCTCGCCGCAACGCTGGCGCTGATCTGCGCCAACAGTCCGCTCGACCGCGCCTACGACGCGCTGTTGAATCTGCCGGTCGAGGCGCGCGTGGGTGCGCTGCATCTCGCCAAGCCGCTGCTGCTGTGGATCAACGATGGCCTGATGGCAGTGTTCTTTCTGCTGGTGGCGTTGGAGATCAAGCGCGAGGCCATACAGGGACAGTTGGCGAGCCGCGCGCAGTTGGTGTTCCCGCTCGCCTGCGCGGCGGGCGGCGTATTGGCGCCTGCGCTGATCTACGCCGCGTTGAATCGCGCCGACGCGATCGCGATGCGTGGCTGGGCGATCCCCACCGCAACCGACATTGCGTTCGCGCTCGGCATCCTCTCGCTGCTGGGGTCGCGCGTACCGCTCGCGCTCAAGGTGCTGCTGTCGGCGATCGCGGTGATCGACGACCTGGCCGCGATCGTGATCATTGCGATCTTCTATACCGCCAGCCTCTCGCCACTGGCATTGATCGGTGCCAGCGTCTCGCTGCTGCTGATGTTCGCGTTGAATCGCCTGGGCGTGAGGCGCATTGCGGCCTACGTGCTTCTCGGCGTGGTGATGTGGGTCTTCGTGCTCAAATCGGGAGTGCACGCCACATTGGCGGGCGTGGCGACTGGCTTGATGATTCCGCTCGGGCGCTCCAATGACAGCGTGGACGGCGATCCCGACGACACGCCACTGGAAACGCTGGAGCACGCGCTGCATCCCTGGGTCGCCTTCGCGATCCTGCCACTATTCGCGTTCGTCAACGCCGGACTGAGTCTGACCGGCGTGGGACTGGCAGACGCGTTGGCTCCGGTGCCGCTGGGCATCGCGCTGGGCCTGGTGCTGGGCAAGCCGATCGGCGTGTTCGGTGCGGGCTGGCTCGCAGTACGCGCGGGCTGGGCGCAGCGTCCCGACGAGGTCGGCTGGGGCGCGTTGTTCGGCATGGCGGTACTGTGCGGCATCGGCTTCACCATGAGCCTGTTCATCGGCTCGCTCGCCTTCGATCAAGGCGGCACGCTGTATGCGGAAAGCAATCGCCTCGGCATCCTGCTGGGATCGGCCGCCGCCGCGCTGATTGGCTTGGTGCTGTTGCATCGCGCGTTGCCGGCGGGCAAGTAATAGTGATTTCATCGCGCCGTCCGGGAAAACGGGATTGACACCCCCCCCCCCCCCTTACAACTACAGTCCGCGCCCTCGATTGAACGGCAGGTTAGACGCTCAACGAGATCGTACTTCGCGCGTCTGCGAAGAGTAGTTTTCGTCTTTGGGGTAAATCGAATGGTGCGTACGTTTGCGATACTTTTTCTGTTGCTTGGGGGCCTGTTGCTGTCGGGGCGGGCAAGTGCGGAGGGATTTGGCCCTTTCCAGTGCGAGACTTGTGAGATCACCAACCAAAGGTCGCCGTCAGATACAGCAACACAGAATTATCTGGAAGCTATTCGGGTACTGTCCGGGGTACAGCCTGGCGACACGGTAACGGTGTGCGACGAAGACAACTGCGCGACCTACGAAAACAATGGTCCCCTTCAGTGGGAATCGCTTGATATCTCCCCCAACACGGTGGGCAGTGGCGGTGGCTTCGGCGGCGGTAGTTACGGTGCGCCACCGTTACCTGGTGGCTGCATCGGGAGGTGCAGCGTCGGAGGCGTGGTCCGGGTCGGGCGAATTCGCGGGTAGCGGGACAACGCTGCAGAGCGATGCGGGTGTCAGTCAGGCCCTCATCTTTTTCGCGCACCCAGAGGAGAATCTCCTTCTGGGTGCGTCAAGCAGAATTGCCTTTGAGAGGAAAATAGCGGGTGCAATCGATCATTAACCGCCGATGGATGTGGGCTTTAGGCCTCGTGCTTGCAGGATCGCTGGTCGCGATTTTCGTGATCCGGGCCCGAAGTGAGCAAAGCACCGCGATCGAGCACACGGTTCCCGGCGAGTCGGCTACCGAACCCGCAAGTAACGACGCCGACGTACCGCAGCCTTTGGCGCTGCGAAGCGCCGATCAAGTGCCGCGCGCGAATGAGCAGTCGCTTATCGCCCCCGCTCCGGCAACGCGCGTGTCTACCATTCCCGAAGAGCACCTGCGGCGATTCGGAGCGCCGGACCTCGCCCAGCGCTACGACGCGCTCGTCGCCAGTGCGAACGCGGGAGATGTCGAGGCGGCGCGGGAACTGGGGCTTGACCTCCTCACTTGCCATCAGCACTTCGAGCGATTGGCCCGACACGCCCGCGTGGCAAACGACGTTGCGGTCTGGCCGACCGAGGAGGCGCGAAGGAGTGCGGAAGATCGCGCGCTTCAATATCTGGAAAGCAGTGAGTCACATCAAGCGATGTGCGCCGACGTCTCGCCCTCGCGGGCCGAGACGTGGCAAACCTGGATTGGTCGCGCGGCAGCGCGTGGCGACTTGGCCAGTGCGACTTTGTTCTTCAATTCCGCGGCGACGGAAAGGAATTTCGCGGCACTCGCCAGGAACCCCGAAGCCCTCATCCGATTCCGCAACGATGCGTCAAGTTACCTTCATTCCGCCGCCCGGCGCTGTTTTCCGGTGGCGATGGGACAGCTGGGCGGCAGTTACCGGGAGGGGCTGGTGACGCCCGTGGATCCGGTGCGCGGGTATGGCTATACCATCGCGGCGCGCTGGGCGGGCGGGCATTCCGACCCGGATACGTTGGATGCGGTAATACGCCCGACCTTGACCCAAACGCAGTTTGACCAAGCGGTTGATTTTGCCAATCGCGTGTACGCAGCGCATTGCCGATGAGGCCGGAAATGCGGTCGACTTGCAGGCAGTAAGGCGGGTTTTGCGAACTCCCGCGTAAAACGGAAATCATCGGCCTCCCCACATTGATGCGATCGTCAATTGGCAGCGTGCGAACTGCGCCGCACGAGGTATCGAGCACAGCACCGAGAGATGCGCGGCAGCATCCCAGGCCCATACTGGCGAATGCGCCGCATCGGGCAAGTCCGCGCGGCGTACCATTGCCCGTTCGGATTCGACTTCATGCCCCGAAGCTTTTTTGATGACGAGCACGTTGAATTCTTGCCCGCCCCGCCTGACGTGCGCGGCATGATGTACATCGCAGCATGACGCGCACCGCGCTGGTGTTCGGCGCGCGCGGGCAGATCGGGCATTTCCTCTTGCCCCGACTGCAAGCTGCCGGCTGGTGCACGCACGCGGTGACCCGGGCGAATCCACCGGCGAGCAGCCTGGAGGTCCGCTGGCATGCGCTGGACCTGTTCGCGAGCGGCGATCTCGATGTCGAGGCGGACGATACTGGCATCGACACGATCTTCAGTCTCGGACCGCTGGACGGCTTCAATGGCTGGTTGCAGCGCAGTCGACTGCGCCCGCGGCGCGTGATCGCGTTCAGTTCGACCAGTGCGGACAGCAAGCAGATCTCGCCGGATGTGCGCGAACGCGAGCTTGCGACGCGACTGCAGGCGGCGGAAAACGAACTGCACGCGACGTGTTCGCACCGCGACGCGCGCGCGACGTTGTTGCGGCCCACGCTGGTGTACGGCATCGGTCGCGATCGCAATCTCACCCGCATTGCGCAACTCGCCCGCCGCTGGCACGGTTTCGTCCTGCCGCGCGGGGCGACGGGCCTGCGCCAGCCGGTGCATGCCGAGGATCTCGCTCGGGCCGCATGGCAGGTCGCGTGCAGTGACATCGCACTCGCTCCCCGTTATGACCTGCCGGGGGGCGAAACCCTCGAATATCGCGAAATGGTCCGGCGCGTGCTGGCCAGTCTCGATTCGCCGGTGCGATTGCTGGAAATTCCGGCGTGGGCGGTGCGCGCGGCGTTGTGGTGCGTACAACGTGCCGGCGGGGTTGGCGATGCGGGAAGCGGCGTGTTTGCACGCTTGGGCACCGATCTGGTGTACAACGTGGAAGCGGCGCGACGTGACCTGGGGTACGCGCCTCGACGATTCCATCCGCAAGCCGAGATGTTTGTTTCATCGGAAACGGTGTGACGACAGACCGGCATGCTGCAACGCAACAAAAATTGTTCGCATAATCCATACGCCGCAGCATTGCCAAGCGCAGCAAGCGTTACCTATGATGCGAACGCGTAAGAACCATCACCCGATCGTTGTAAGGACAAGAATCATGCAGGCCAGACTGACCTTGGCATTGGCGTTGTCGTCGCTGTTTTTGGCGGCGTGCAGCAGCTCCAGCAACAGCCCGCGCGCGGTCGACACGCCGCCGCCCACAACGACCAACAGCATAATTACGGCGCGATTCGATCCGGCCGCGGGTGTCATACCGCTGCCGAACAATCTGTTGCTGTCCGGATCGACCGATCTGACGCTCAATCCGCCGGTGGTCAATCCTGCCAACTTTGGTGATCCGACGGTCGCGATCAGCACGCTCGACGGCTGGAGCACCGTTAGTCCGGGCCTGACCACGTTCAGCGCGCCGCCATCGGCCGCGTCGATCGTGCCCGGGCAATCGGTCCGTATTTTCGAGGTCACCCTCACCGGCCCGGGTGGCGGCGTCACCGGTGTGGTGCGCGAACTGGCCGCACCGGCAGAGTTCGTCACCGCGCTCGCGCCCAGCGACACCACCGGTCGCTCGCTCGCGATCATTCCGACCAGTCCGCTCAAGCAGCTGACCTCGTATCTGGTGGTGCTGACCAATGGCATCCGCGACGCCACCGGCAGCCCGGCAACGCCGGACACCACTTACTTCCTGACCCAGCGCACGGCGCCGCTGTGCGTCAACGGTGCCAGCACCGATCCGTTGCTGCCGACCGCGAATGCCTGCGCGTTGGAGCCGCTGCGCCTGCTCACCAACTCGCAGCTCGCCGCGGCGAATTCGCGCGGCATCGCACCCGAAAACGTGGTGTCGTCGTGGGTGTTCACTACGCAAAGCATCACGCCGGTGCTGCAGGCGGTTCGCTCGCGCGTGCAGCCTGGTGCGGTGCGCCTGGCCCGCACTGGACTGACGACGTCGATCGTGGGCACCGCCCCCAATGCCGACCTTTTCATTGGCACCCTGACCCTGCCCTATTATCTGCTGCCACCCTCAGCGGCGAATCCGACCGGCCCGCTCAACGGGTTCTGGAAAGCGGCCCCGGGTGCGTACATCCCGCCGTTCGCGGGCCGGCTCAATCCGACCTCGACCAACATCACCTTCGCCAACCCGTTCCCGGTCAAGAACGCTGACGTGACGGTGCCGGTACTGATGACCGTGCCGAATGCGAGCTCGGGCCGCGAGCGACCCACGGCGGGCTGGCCGGTGGTGATCTTCCAGCACGGCATCACCCGCAACCGCAGCGATGCGCTTGCCATTGCCTCGACCTTGGCTTCGCAAGGCTTCGTGGTCGTCGCGATCGACCAGCCGTTGCACGGTGTCGGTGCGGCCAGTCCGTTCTACATCGAGGGCACGCCGTTCGGCCCGATCGCGCAGGAACGCACCTTCGACGTCGACTACATCAACAACACCACGGGAGCGGCAGGCCCGGATCAGGTGCTCGACCCCTCGGGAGCGCATAGCATTAACCTGGCCTCGCTGCTGACCTCGCGCGACAATCTGCGTCAGGCGAGCGCCGACCTGTTCGTGCTGACCGCCAGCATTCCGACGATGGACGTGACCGGCGACGCTGTCCCGGACCTCGACGCCTCGCGCATCGCCTTCGTCGGCCAGTCGCTGGGTGCAATCGTGGGCATACCGTTCCTGGCGATCGAACCGAACGTCAACGTCGGCCTGCTGTCGGTTCCGGGCGGCGGCATCGCCCGCATGATCGAGGCCTCGCCGACCTTCGGCCCGCGCATCCGTGCGGGTCTCGCTGGCGTCGGCCTGCAGCCGAACACGCCGGACTTCGACCGCTTCCTGGGCGCCACGCAGCAGGTGCTCGATTCGGCCGATCCGATCAACTACGGATTCGCCTCCGCGCAGAACCGCATCCTGCTGCATGAAGTGGTGGGTGGCGGCACTGTGTTGCCTGATCAGGTCATTCCGAATTCGGTTCCAGGCGCGCCCCTCTCGGGCACCGAGCCGCTGATCCGCGTGCTCGGCCTGACGCCCTTGATCGCCTCGGCACAGGATGCCAACGGTCTGCGTCGTGCGACGCGCTTCATCAAGGGGGACCATGGGTCGCTGCTCAGCCCGGCCGCTTCGCCAGCCGCCACCGCCGAGATGCAGACCGAGATGGCCAGTTTCATCAGCAGCGGCGGTGCCGCCGTGTTGGTGGTCGATCCTTCCGTGATCCGCACGCAGTAAGCCCAGCCCCGAATCGAGGACAAGACTATGAATAACAAGATCCAGACGGTTCGAGTGCGCGACGCGCGGGCGATCCGTACTCCGCTGGCGCTCGCAGTGGCGGGCGCGCTAGCCGCGTTCGCGGCCTCCGATGCCCAGGCTATCGAATTCAACCGCGGCGAGTTCAGCGGCAGCTTCGATACCACGGTCACCTACGGTCTCTCGGCCCGCACCGAAGATCCCGACCCCGATCTCATCGGCAAGGCCCAATTCACCCCGACCCTGTTTGCACAGGTCGCGGCGTTGCAGGCGCAAGGGCGGTATCTGGAGGCGCGGGCGTTGCAAATCGCCGCGCCGGGCCGCTTCTCGGTCAACGGTGACGACGGCGACCTCAAGTACGACGACGGCGATCTCTTTTCCAACGCGATCAAGTTGACCAGCGAATTCAGCGTCAACTGGCGCGATTCCGGCGCCTTCGTGCGCGCGACCTATTTCTACGACTTCGAGAACGAGGGTCGCGACGACCTGACCGAAGCGGCGCAGGAAAAGGTCGGCAGCGACTTCAAGCTGCTCGATGCATTCGTGTTCCACAACTTCGAGATCGGGGAAGGCAGCACCGGCTCGTTGCGTGTGGGTCGCCAGGTGGTGAGCTGGGGCGAGAGCACCTTCATCCAGAACGGCATCAACGTCATCAGTCCGATCGACGTCTCCAAGCTGCGCGTCGCCGGTGCCGAACTGAAAGAAGCGTTCCTGCCAGTGGATTCGATCTGGGCCTCGTTCTCGCTGACCCAGAACCTTTCGATCGAAGGCGTCTACCTGCTGGAGATGGAGGAAACCGAACCCGATCCGTCCGGGACCTACTTCAGCACCAATGACTTCGCCACCATTGGTGGCACCTACGCGATGCTCGGCTTCGGCACCGTGCCGCAGCCGGTCAACGACCCCACGTTGTTCTACAACGTCTGCCAGAGCGGTGCGGCGGGCTTCGGGCGCAGCGATACCGGGCTGCCGGCGTCGCTGATCGGCCCGGCGTGCGGCGCGGCGTTCCCGCGCGTGGAAGATCGCAAAGCCAGCGACAGCGGCCAGTACGGCGCGGCGCTGCGCTACTTCGCCTCCGAGCTGTGGGAGACCGAGTTCGGCTTCTACTACCTCAAGTACCACAGCCGCCTGCCACTGATTTCAGGCTTCGCCGTCACCGGCCAGGCGACCAGTACGGGTCGGGTGCTGATCGAGTATCCCGAAGACATCGACCTTTACGGCGTGAGCTGGAACACCACCCTGCCCGCGGGTGTGGCCTTCCAAGGCGAAATCAGCTACCGCGACGGTGCGCCGCTGCAGATCGACGATGTCGAGGTTCTGTTCGCCGGGTTGTCGCCGCTCAATAGGTTCATTGCCGCGCCGCAGAATCGTTTTAACAGTCAGCTCGGCAACTTCGCCCCGGGTGAGTACATCCAGGGCTGGGAACGGCACGAGATCAGCCAGTACCAGTCGACCTTCACCAAGGTCTTCGGACCCGGCAATTTCCTCGCCGCCGAGCAGCTCGCGCTGGTCGGTGAGATCGGTGCGACCAAGGTGTGGGATCTGCCTTCGCACGACGTGCTGCGCTACAACGGCGACGGCACTGATACCGGAGGCGGTCCGGATATCACCACCGGCCAGCTTCGTAATCCCGTTACCCAGGTCAATGGCTTCCCGACTCAATTCTCGTGGGGTTATCGATTGGCGGCGCGCGCGGACTACAACAACGTCTTTGGCAGCCCGGTCAACATGTCGCCGCGACTGGCGTTCAACCATGACGTGAACGGCATCACCCCGGGGCCGGGCGGTAACTTCCTGGAAGGCCGCAAGTCGGCCACGATCGGCGTGGAAGCCAACTATCTCAGTGCTTGGTCGGCCGACCTGAGCTACACGGCATTTTTTGGCGCCGGCAATCTCAACCTGATCGGGGACCGGGATTTCCTCTCGTTCTCCGTCAAGTACTCGTTCTAAGCCGCCTCGGAGGGTTCCACATGCGTACTTTCAGAATGAAAGCGATGGCCGGCTTGGTCGGTCTCGCGGTGAGCACGACGGCGGCGTATGCGGCCGTCGGCGCCGATCAGGCTGCGCGACTGGGCAAGGACCTGACCCCAACTGGCGCCCTCAAGGCCGGCAACGGCGGGGCGATACCTGACTGGGAGGGCGGCATTACGCGCCCCCCGGGGGGCTACAAGGTGGGCACCTTCCATCCCGACCCCTTCGCGGCCGACAAGGTGACACTGCAGATCACGCCGGCGAACTACAAGCAACATGCCGAGAAGCTGTCGGCGGGTGCGCAGGCGATGTTCGCCAAATACCCGACCTTCCGCATGGATGTGTACCCGACGCGGCGCTCTGCCTCTTTTCCGCAGCGTGCCTACGAGTACACGATCAAGAACGCGACCAGTTGCAAGCTGGTGGCCGATGGCGAGGGAATCGAGAACTGCGCCGAGGGCTTTCCGTTCCCAATTCCGCAAAATGCGCACGAGGCAATCTGGAACCACAAGCTCAAGCACAAGGGACTGTCGGTACTGAGCCTGTCCAACCAGGCCGTCCCCACCGCGGGCGGTTCGTACACCATGATCCGTCTCCGCGAGGAAATTCTCGGGTTGTATTACAAGCCGGGCAACACCAGCGAGTCGATCAACAACATCCTGCTGTACTTCAAGCAGGACGTGCTCGGTCCGGCGCGTCTTGCTGGCCAGGTGCTGCTGGTGCATGAGACCTTGAATGCCAAGGCGGCGCCGCGCCAGGCCTGGGTCTACAACCCGGGGCAGCGTCGCGTGCGTCGCGCACCGAACGTCGCCTACGACAATCCCGGCACCGCGTCCGACGGCCTGCGTACCAACGACATGACCGACATGTTCAACGGCGCCATGGACCGATTCACCTGGTCGCTCGAGGGCAAGAAGGAAATGTACGTGCCGTACAACTCCTATGTCGCCCACAGCAACCAGACTTCGGTCAAGGATCTGATCAGGCCAGGACACCTCAATCCCGACAAGCTGCGCTACGAATTGCACCGGGTCTGGGTCGTGGAAGCCAAGCTCAAGGCCGGCAGCCGCCACATCAACAGCCGCCGCACCTTCTTCCTCGACGAAGACAGCTGGCAGATCCTGCTGGTCGATCACTACGACGGCCAGGGAAATATGTGGCGCTACTCTGAAGCCCCGTCGGTCAACTACTACGAAGTGCCGACCTTCTGGTCGACGCTGGAGACCCACCACGACCTCAAGTCGGGGCGCTATCTGGTGCAGCAGATCGACAACGATGAGCCCCTGCCGCGCGACTTCGGTTACCAAAGCTCGCCGGTGAACTACTCGCCGCAGAATCTGCGTACCTCCGGCGTGCGTTGAGGTCGGGTCCACCGCTTTCTTGTTTGACCGCCAGCCGCGACCGAAAGGCGCGGCTGGCGGCGTTTTCAGCGTATCGCAATGTCCGCTTTCGCGGAGATGACGGCGCCGAGCCGGAGCGAGTGGGCTAGGCTAGGAATCAAACCTTCGCGCCCGCCGTTGCGGAGCGATCGATTCAATGTGGGGGGAACTGCATGAAACCGATCCAGGGATTCCGTCTGGCCGTGGCGTTCGCGCTGGTGCTCACAACGTCAGCCGCCGCTCAGGAGCCAACGCCAGTCGAGGTGCCCGCCGAAGCGGCGCCGACCGAAGCATTGGCCGCACCTGAAACCAGCGCACCCGAGGTTCCGATCGAGGCCGTCGCGTCGCCGACGCCCGCCGATGCGCAGGCGACGCCTGCCGCCGGCGCGGGCGCTGAAGTTGCGCCGCCCTCCGATGCGCAGGCGACGCCTGCCACCGACGCGGGCGCTGAAGTTGCGCCGCCCTCCGATGCGCAGGCGACGCCTGCCACCGACGCGAGCGCTGAAATTGCGCCGCCCGCCGACGCGCCCGCCGCGGTTGTCGCCGCGCCCGCGGCGGTAATGAGCGAGACCATGCCGCTGGCGACCACACGCGCCCTGATCCTGGATTTCACCGAGGCCGATTCGCGCGCCATCGCGGTTGGCGAGCGAGGTCAGGTGCTGTTGTCGGAATCGCGTACGGACTGGCGCCAGGTTAGCAACGTCCCCACGCGTTCGAACTTGAATGCGGTCGATGCGGTGGGCAATCTGGTCTGGGCCGTCGGGCATGACGGCACGATCCTGCACAGCGCCGACGGCGGCGAGACCTGGGTCGTGCAGCGTCACGACCCGTGGCATCCGCCCAGCGACGACATGGCGTTCGATCCGCGCCAGGGCATGCCCTTGCTTGACGTATTGATGCTGGACGCGCAGAACGGTTTGGCGGTTGGCGCCTTCAGTCTGATCTTGCGCACCTCTGACGGCGGCGCGACCTGGACTGAGACCAGCATCCGTGGCGATGCTGCGGCTGCCGCGGCTGCCGCGGCTGACGTGGCAGCCAAAGCCGTCGACGACGACAGCGAAACAGCGGCGGGCGCCGATGTCGACTGGAACTTCGACGACGCCGACCTGGAACTGGAAGAAGAATCCGATCCCCATCTCAACGCGATCGCACGCACTGGCGACGGTTCGCTTTTCATCGTGGCTGAACGCGGCGCCGGATTCCGCTCGCGCGACAACGGCCAGACCTGGGAGCGCCTGCAACTGCCCTATCAAGGCTCCATGTTCGGCGTACTCGGCTACGACGGCCAGCGCGTGCTCGCCTTCGGCATGCGCGGCAATGCGTTCGAGAGCAACGATCTCGGCAACACCTGGAACGCCATCGACACCGGCACCGAGCTTAGCCTGATGGGCGGCGACGTACTGCCCGACGGGGGGGCGGCGTTGGTCGGGGCCAACGGCGTCGTGCTGGTTCGCGCCAACGCCACCGCGCCGATCGTTTTGCACACCTTCCAGACGGCCGCGCAGGAAACGCCGGTGCTGTCAGGGGTGTTGGCGCAGAGCAGCACGGCACTGACGGTCAGCGGCGAGAAGGGTGTCGGACAGTTCCGGGCGCCGGCCCAATAACCGCACGCCCGAAAAAGACTCAGCGCAGCAAGGACACAGGGGAAGAACCATGGCAGGTGGAACGAGCAACGAAGCAGGTCCGATCACGCGCGCGCTCGAAGGCCTCATTTTCGGGGCGCGGCCGCTGGTGCTGCTGATCTTTGCGGTCATCACCGTGGCGATGCTGTTCTTCGCCGCGCAATTGCGCGTGGATGCGGGCTTCAAGAAGCAGATTCCGCTGCAGCACGAGTACATGAAGACCTTCCTCGACTACGAGGCGGACTTCGGCGGCGCCAATCGCGTGCTGATCGCGGTGGTGGCGAAAGACGGCGACATGTTCGACACGAAGTTCTTCCAGACCCTGGAAGGACTGACCAAGGATGTGATGGCGATCGACGCCACCGACGATGCGCGTGCACGTTCGTTGTTCACGCCCAATGTGCGCTTCGTGGAAGTCGTCGAGGATGGTTTCGCCGGCGGCAATGTCATCCCCGACACCTTCACCCCGGACATGGAAGGTTTCGAGGGCACGCCGGAGCAGTTCCAGACCATCCGCGCGAATATCGTCAAAGCCAACATCGTGGGACGACTGGTGGCGAAGGACTGGTCGGGCGCGATGATCTGGGCCGACCTGATCCCGGAAGATTCCGGTACCAAGCTCGATTACCAGGCCGTGGCGAACCAATTCGAGGCGCTGCGGCAGAAATACGAGAACGACGATCACACCGTCCACATCATCGGCTTCGCCAAGATGGTGGGCGACATCAGCGACGGCGCCCGCTCGGTGATCAAGTTCTTCCTGCTGACCATCGCCTTCACCTGGCTGTTGCTATTCCTGTACTCCACCTCTGGCAAGCTCGCCAGCCTGACCGTGTTCGCGGCCTTGATTTCGGTGATCTGGATGCTCGGCGCGCTGCGCCTGATGGGCTTCGGCATCGATCCGATGAACATGCTGACGCCGTTCCTGATCTTCGCGATCGCGGTCAGTCACGGCGAGCAGATGATCAACCGCTTCCGCGGCGAAATCTTCTTCGGTGGCCTGGAAGATGGCACCGCCGAGGAACTGCGGCAGCGCCGGGGCATCGATTCGCTGTCGGCCGCGCGCGCCGCCTTCCGCATGCTGCTGGTGCCGGGCATGGTGGCCTTGATTGCTGGTTGTATCGGGTTCGCCACCATCCTGATGATTCCGATCCGGATCATCTTCGAACTCGCGATCACCGCGACCGTCGGCGTGGCCATCACCATCCTCACCGACTTGGTGCTGCTGCCGGTGCTGCTCAGCTACACCCAGCTGCGCAACATGGATCGCAAGCGCGAATTCCGTCTGCGTCAGCTCACGCGGTTCGACAAAGTCTGGGCGCTGATGTCGAAATTCAGCAAGCCGGTGCCGGCGGCGATCATCATCCTGATCGGTGTGGCGATGTGGTTCTTCGCCGAAACCCAGGGCGACAAGGTGATGATCGGCGACGCCCAGGAAGGCGTGGCCGAGCTGCGTCCGGAAGCGCGCTACAACCAGGACGCGCGCATGATTTCGCAGAAGTTCTCGCTCGGCGTGGACATGATCAACGTGATCGCCGAGGCGCGCCCGGATGCCTGC
>JBKJTK010000302.1:0-6380 GCA_046590875.1 Chiayiivirga sp. | reverse complement strand
CCGCTACTTCCAAGCTGGAGCCAGGTCTGCCGACTCCCGTCATCATCACCGCGTATTCGGATCGCAGTTTCACCTTCGTCACCAAGAGCACCCCGGCTTCGGTGTTGTTGAAGAAGGCGGCCGGCATCGCTTCCGGCAGTAAGCGCCCCAACACCGAGAAGGTGGGCAAGGTGACGCGCGCCCAGGTCGAGGCGATTGCCAAGGCCAAGGAAGCCGATTTGACGGCTGCGAGTCTGGACGCTGCGGTGCGCACCATTTCCGGTAGCGCGCGCAGCATGGGCCTGGTGGTGGAGGGATAAGTCATGACAAAGATCAGCAAGCGATTCAAATCCATCAGCACCTTGGTCGAGCAGGGCAAGAGCTATCCGATCGACGAAGCGCTGAAGATCCTCAAGAACAACAGCAAGGTGAAGTTCGTCGAGTCCATCGACGTCGCCGTGCGTCTGGGCGTGGACGCCAAGAAGTCCGACCAGCAGGTGCGCGGTTCCACCGTGCTGCCCGCCGGCACCGGCAAGAGCGTGCGCGTCGCCGTGTTCTGCCCGCCGGGCGCGAAGGCCGACGAAGCCTTGGCCGCAGGCGCAGAAGTTGTTGGCATGGACGATCTGGCTGAGAAGATGCAGGCCGGCGATCTGAACTACGACGTGGTCATCGCTACGCCGGACGCGATGCGTGTGGTCGGCAAGCTCGGTCAGTTGCTGGGTCCGCGCGGCCTGATGCCGAACCCGAAGGTCGGCACGGTGTCACCCGACGCCGCCGGCGCGGTGCGCAATGCCAAGGCGGGTCAGGTTCGTTACCGTACCGACAAGGCCGGCATCATCCACTGCACGATCGGCAAGGTGAGCTTCGAGCTCGACGCGCTGAAGAACAACCTGCACGCACTGCTCACTGATCTGGTCAAGGCCAAACCGGCCTCTGCCAAAGGTCAGTATCTGCAGAAGGTGTCGGTCTCCAGCACGATGGGCGTGGGCATCATCGTCGACCAGTCGACGCTCGCGTTGGCGAAATAAGGACAGGAGTCCTTGTCCCGGACAGCACACGGACGTGCGCTGATCCGGGATCCAGTTCTACGGCGTGCGGTCTGAGGCCGTGCGCGCAACAGGATTTTGAAGGCACCCCAAACCCGCAAGGGTGATGGGGCGCCGTCAAAGACCGCAGGTTCCCCCACGTCGGCGCACGGAAAGCGCGGCAACCCGAACGGATGCACTGGTTTGGGCGTGGCGGAGTAAACGGGCAACCGGCCTGCGTAGATGGTGCAGCCCTTCTGGAATTTTCTGGAGTGGCCACCACCGGGATGCGATCCGCATCCCCGGCGTCAGGGATGATGCCGTCCCGGACCGCAAGCGGCAGGAGCCGCGAGCGGAGTTTTCAAAGGAGGAGTGCAATGGCTCTTAATCTGTCCCAGAAGCAAGCGGTAGTCGCCGAGTTGGCAGAAGTTGCCGCGAAGGCCCACTCCTTGGTCGCTGCCGAGTACGCGGGCATCACGGTCGGTCAAATGACTGCGATGCGCAAGAAAGCTCGTGAAACCGGTGTGTACTTGCGAGTTGTCAAGAACACCCTGGCTTCGCGCGCCGTGGCGGGTACCGAATACGAGTGCGTTCAGAACGCGCTCGTCGGCCCCCTGCTGTATGCGTTCTCGACGGAAGAGCCCGGCGCTGCCGGGCGACTGATCAAGGAATTCGCCAAGGGCAACGACAAGCTGCAGGCCAAGGTCGTGTCGATGGGTGGCAAGCTGATGCCGGGTTCCGACCTGGACAAGCTGGCCACGCTGCCGACGCGCGACCAAGCGCTCGCGATGCTGCTCAGTGTGCTGGTCGAACCAGCCACCCGCGTCGCACGCGTGTTCAAGGCCATCGGTGAGCAGAAGGAAGCGGCCTGATTCCATCGGGAATATCCCGATCGAGTCACGTCACCTTCTGCACGATCCCATTTCAGAAAATTTTCAGAGGTATTAATCATGTCCCTTTCCAACGAACAGATCCTCGACGCGATCGCCGGTAAGTCACTTCTTGAGGTGATGGAACTGGTCAAGGCCGCGGAAGAGAAATTCGGCGTCACCGCGGCGGCCCCCGTCATGATGGCCGGTCCGGCCGCGGCCGCGGCCGTGGTCGAAGAGCAGACCGAGTTCACCGTGGTGCTGGCCGAAATTGGCGCCAACAAGGTGAACGTCATCAAGGCCGTCCGCGCCATCACTGGCCTAGGTCTGAAGGAAGCCAAAGACTTGGTGGAATCCGCTCCGGCCACCATCAAGGATGCCGTCAACAAGGCAGACGCCGCCAAGTTCAAGAAGGACCTGGAAGACGCCGGCGCGAAGGTCGAGATCAAGTAAGCGACGCACGTTGCGCCGCTTACCTGACCAAGCGCAAGCCAAGCCTGGGGACGCAAGTCCCCGGGCTTTGGCCGTTATATCGGGCTTCGGCCGTGCCGAATCCGTACACCAAGTTCGAGTCGACAGTCGGAAGTAGCGGGAGAGGGCGTGCTGGTGCCGGTAATACCAGCGACTTCCCACTGGCGATTCATGTTTCCCCCGGGCCGCGGACGCGCGGCTCCTGAAATTCAAGGCGGACTCTCTCCATGACCACGGCTCCCACGTCGCACTATTCCTTCACCGAAAAGAAGCGCATCCGCAAGAGCTTCAGCAAGCGGCCTTCGATTCTTGACGTGCCTTATCTGCTGGCGATCCAGGTCGACTCGTATCGCGAATTCCTGCAAGAGGTCATCGCGCCCGCGCAGCGTGGCGAGCACGGCCTCCATGGGGCGCTGAAATCGGTGTTCCCGATCTCCAGCTACAGCGGAAATGCCGCGCTGGAATACGTCAGCTACAAGTTGGGCGAGCCGCCGTTCGACGAGCGCGAATGTCGCAACCGTGGCCTGAGCTACGGCGCGCCGCTGCGCGTCACCGTACGTCTCGTCATATATGACAAAGACAGCCCGGCCTCGAACAAAGCAATCAAGTACGTGAAGGAGCAGGAAGTCTACATGGGCGAATTGCCGCTCATGACCGGCAACGGCACCTTTATCATCAACGGTACCGAGCGCGTCATCGTCTCGCAGTTGCATCGCTCACCCGGCGTGTTCTTCGATCACGACCGCGGCAAGACCCACAGCTCGGGCAAGCTGCTGTACTCCGCGCGCATCATTCCTTACCGCGGCTCTTGGCTGGACTTCGAGTTCGATCCGAAGGACGCGCTGTTCACCCGTATCGACCGTCGCCGCAAGTTGCCGGTGACAATCCTGCTGCGCGCGCTCGGCTATAACAACGAGCAGATGCTGCGCGAGTTCTACGAGATCAACACCTTCCACATCCTGCCGAAAGAAGGCGTGGAGCTGGAATTGGTGGCCGAGCGTCTGCGCGGCGAGACCTTGAACTTCGATCTCGCTGTCAGTGGCAAGGTCGTGGTCGAAGCCGGCAAGCGCATCACCGCGCGCCACGTCAAGCAGCTTGAACAGGCCAAGATCAAGACCTTGGAAGTGCCAGACGAATACCTCGTCAGCCGCATCCTGGCGCACGATGTGGTCGATACCAAGAGTGGCGAACTGCTGGCGCAGGCCAACGACGAGCTGCACGTCGATCACCTCGCCAAGTTCCGCAAGCACGGCATCGACAGCGTCGGCACGATCTGGGTCAACGATCTGGACCAGGGTGCCTACATCTCAAACACCCTGCGCATCGATCCGAGCAAGACGCCGCTTGAGGCGCTGGTCGAAATCTACCGCATGATGCGTCCGGGCGAGCCGCCCACCAAGGATGCGGCGCAGAACTTGTTCCAGAACCTGTTCTTCTCCTCCGAGCGCTACGACCTCTCGGGCGTAGGCCGGATGAAGTTCAACCGTCGCGTCGGGCGCAAGGAAGTCGAAGGCTCCGGCGTGCTCGACAACAGCGACATCCTTGCCGTGCTCAAAGTGCTTATCGAGATCCGCAACGGCAAGGGCACCGTCGACGATATCGATCACCTCGGTAACCGACGCGTGCGTTCGGTTGGCGAAATGGCGGAGAACACCTTCCGCGTCGGTTTGGTGCGTGTCGAGCGCGCCGTGAAGGAGCGCCTGTCGCTGGCGGAATCCGATGGCCTGACGCCGCAAGACCTTATCAACGCCAAGCCTGTCGCGGCTGCGATCAAGGAATTCTTCGGCTCCAGCCAGCTGTCGCAGTTCATGGACCAGAACAATCCGCTGTCGGAAGTGACACACAAGCGTCGCGTCTCGGCCTTGGGGCCGGGCGGTCTGACCCGCGAACGCGCCGGCTTCGAAGTGCGCGACGTGCATCCGACCCATTACGGCCGCGTCTGCACCATCGAAACGCCGGAAGGTCCGAACATCGGCCTGATCAATTCACTCGCGTGTTATGCGCGTACGAACCGTTACGGCTTCCTTGAAACGCCGTATCGCCGCGTGGTGAATGGCAAGGTCACCGAGGCGATCGACTTCCTCTCCGCAATCGAGGAGAGTGAGTTCGCGGTGGCACAGGCCAACTCCAATCTGACCAAGGAAGGCGGTTTCACCGAAGCCTTCGTACCTGCCCGTTACCAGGGCGAGTCGCTGTTGATGGCGCCGGCCGACATCCACTACATGGATGTGTCGCCGATGCAGACCGTGTCGGTCGCAGCTGCGCTGGTTCCGTTCATCGAGCACGATGACGCCAACCGCGCGCTGATGGGCGCGAATATGCAGCGTCAGGCGGTTCCGACCTTGCGTGCGCAGACGCCTTTGGTGGGTACGGGCATCGAGAAGGATGTGGCGCGCGATTCGGGCGTGAACTCCACTGCCAAGCGCGGCGGCGTGATCGATCAGGTCGACGCGGGTCGCATCGTGGTGCGTGCGCATGAGGCCGAAATCGGCGACAACGACGCCGGCGTCGACATCTACACCTTGATCAAGTACACCCGCTCCAACCAGAACACCTGCATCAATCAGCGTCCGCTGGTGAACGTGGGTGATGTGGTGGCGCGCGGCGATGTGCTGGCCGATGGTCCTTCGACCGACATTGGCGAGCTGGCACTGGGTCAGAACATGCTGGTCGCGTTCATGCCCTGGAACGGCTACAACTTCGAGGACTCGATCCTGATCTCGGAGCGCGTGGTCCAGGAAGACCGCTACACCACGATCCACATCGAAGAACTCACCTGCGTCGCTCGCGACACCAAGCTCGGGCCGGAAGAGATCACCGCCGACATCCCGAACGTGTCCGAGCAGGCACTCGGCCGTCTCGACGAGTCTGGTGTCGTCTACATCGGCGCCGAAGTGCAGGCGGGCGACATCTTGGTCGGCAAGGTTACGCCCAAGGGCGAGAGCCAGCTCACGCCGGAAGAGAAGTTGCTGCGCGCGATCTTCGGCGAGAAAGCGTCTGACGTGAAGGACTCATCCTTGCGCGTGCCGCCCGGCATGGACGGCACGGTCATCGACGTGCAGGTCTTCACTCGCGACGGCATCGAGAAGGACAAGCGCGCTCGCCAGATCGAGGAAATGGAGGTCAAGCGGGTCAAGAAGGATTTCGACGACCAGTTCCGCATTCTCGAGAGCGCGATTTTCGCGCGCCTGCGCACGCAGCTCATTTCCAAGTCTGCAAATGGTGGGCCGGGCAGCTTCAAGAAGGGCCAGGCTATCGACGACACCTATCTTGATTCGCTCAAGAAGGACGAGTGGTTCTCGATCCGGATGAAGGACGAGGACGCCGCCGAATCGCTGGAAAAAGCCCAGAAGCAGATCGAAGCGCACAAGAAGGAATTCGAGAAGCGCTTCACCGACAAGCGCGCCAAGATCACTGCCGGCGACGATCTCGCCCCAGGCGTGCTGAAAATGGTGAAGGTTTATCTTTCGGTGAAGCGCCGCATCCAGCCGGGCGACAAGATGGCCGGCCGTCATGGCAACAAGGGCGTGATCTCGATGATCCAGCCGGTTGAGGACATGCCCTACGCTGCCGATGGCCGACCCGTCGACATCGTGCTCAATCCGCTCGGCGTGCCGAGTCGAATGAACATCGGGCAGATTCTCGAAACCCATCTGGGTTGGGCCGCGAAAGGCCTTGGGGAAAAAATCCAGCGCATGCTCGATGAACAACGCAACGTCGCTGAGTTGCGCAAGTTCCTCGATCAAATCTACAACCACGACAAGGGCGAGCGCGGCAAGCAGCGTGAAGATCTGAAGCAGTTGAATGATGCGGAGATCGTGGCGCTGTCGACCAACCTCACCAAGGGCGTGCCGATGGCAACGCCGGTGTTCGACGGTGCCCGCGAAGACGAGATCAAGGCCATGCTGAGATTGGCCGATTTGCCGGAGTCGGGCCAGACCACGCTGTTCGACGGCCGCACCGGCGAGGCGTTCGATCGTCCGGTCACGGTGGGCTACATGTACATGCTCAAGCTCAACCATCTGGTCGATGACAA
>JBKJTK010000251.1:0-2727 GCA_046590875.1 Chiayiivirga sp. | reverse complement strand
GTGCAGGCCAAGGATGGCCGATGACACGGGATCCACCCTCAGGACGAACTCATCCCGTGCAGGCCAAGGATGGCCGCTGACACGACAGCCAACTGGTGCGCAGCTGCCCGCCCGTGTGCCTTGCCAGCCCGTGAACCGGCGCTCATCCTCACGCGAAAACGTAAACTTGCGCCACATACCCACGTAAGGCTTGGTCTCGAAGCCCGGCGCGAGTACCTTTGGCAGGGTCGAACCGCACCTTCGCCTCGCGGCCCGGTGGCGGCGGTCGTGATCGATCCAGTACCGTCGCGACCGGGGAGGGGGCGCGGGCGGTGACAAGAATCACGGTTAAAAATCCCTGGGGAACTTAGGATGAACACCAACGCCACGCCACCTCGCCACCCCTGCCGGGTGACCTTCCGTCCGTCTCAGGCTCGCCAAAGTATGAATTCCTCGTCTTGCGTCGTGTTGCCACGCGTCAGTTTCGTTCTCGCGCTGGTTTTGGGATTCGGCCTGTCCGGCTGTTCCAAGGAAGCCGAGCCGCCTGCGGCCACCGCCGTGGGCCCGGCCACGCCAGCGTCCCCGGAAGCCGTGACCCCGGCCCCAGAGACGGCACCGGTCGAAACGCCTGCCGAGATCGCCAAGCGTGCCGATGCCGCGGTCGATGCGCAGCGCCTGTTTGCGCCGCCGGGCGACAATGCCTTCGAGCTCTACCTGCGCGTGATCGAGGCCGAGCCCGATCAGCCGTTGGCGCGGAACGCCCTTACTGATCTCTTTCCGTACGCGGTCATGCACGTGGAACAGCGCTTGTCGGCAGGCGATGCGGACGACGCCGAGCGCGTGCTGGGGATGATGGAGAAGGCGAATCCGCAAGCACCGGCCTTGCCGCGACTGCGCACCGACGTGACCGAGGCCCGCAGTCGCGCGCTGGCGGCCGAAACCGCGGAAACCGAACGCGCGGAGCGCGCGACGCAGGCCGCGCAGCAAGCGGCGCAGCAAGCCGCGCAACAGGCAGCCCAGCCGGCACCCGCAGTCCCTGCGCCCGCGGCAAGGACTACGCCGCCGGCCGAGACGCCGCCCCCCATCGCGACTCCGCCGCCAGCGGAACCGGCTCCCGCCAAACCCACTCGCGCGCCCGGCACCTTGCCACCCGTGCTGTCCCAGGCGCAGCCGCGCTATCCGTCGTTGGCGCAACGGCGCGGCGTGGAAGGCTCGGTCGAAGTGCAGTTCACCGTACTCGCCGATGGCAGCGTCACCAATGTGAGCGTGGTGCGCAGTGAGCCGAGTTCGATCTTCGATCGCGAGGCGATCAGCGCGATGCAACGCTGGAAGTTCAAGCCGACCCCAGGCGCGGAGCCGGTACGTGGTCGCCGCATCTTCGACTTCAAGCTCGCGAAGTAACCCTCGAGCAGCGCCAAGTTGCTATCGACGGGCCCGGTTTTGCCGGGCCTGTCACGTTTCGGGGGTTGCCGCCGACGTTTGTCGCTGGCGTGTCACCAGACACGTCGACACTTCGGCTCCGTCCAACACCGGTAAAACGCGCCGCGTGTTTGACTTCAAACTCGTCGGCACGCCGGGCTGAGGTCGTGCGGCGACACGCTGTTTCGGTCGAAGTGAAGGGGCGCGCTTGCGACGCGCGTGACGACCGCCGGAACCCCAGGCAAACCCCTCACGCCGAGATCGCCAGCTTCTCGCGGTGATACAGCCGCGCGGCGATCAGCCACAGCAACGCGCCGCAACCGAAGCCCACACCAAGATACGTGCCCCACTCCAGCACCGTCGTGGATTCGCTGCGCAGCACCTTCATGATCATCTGGTTCTGCGCCAGGAACGGAACCGTCAGCATCCAGAGTTGATTCTTGACCGGATTCACCAGCAGCATCATCGTCGGGATGATGGGCAGCAGCATCAAGATGCTCATATAACTCTGCGCTTCCTTCACCGACTTCACGCTGGCTGCGATCAGGGTCAAGAGTGTGGTGCCGAACAGCACCATCGGCATCAGCACCAACAGCAATTTGGCTATGGCCGCGAGTGAGACATCGGCCTTGCCGCCGAGCCCGGGCGCGAACTGGAAGCCGATCTTGAACGCGATCAGGGTCAGCAGCAGGCTGACGAAACCGAAGGCGCAGGCGGCCGCGATCTTTCCGCTCATGATTGCCCCGCGTCCGGCCGGCGTGGCCAACAAAGGTTCCAACGATTGCCGCTCGCGTTCGCCCGCGGTGGCGTCGATGACCAAGTACGCACCGCCGAGAAAAGCGCTCAGGATCAGCAAATAGGGCAGGAACGCCATCGCCTGGCCTTGTCGACTCTCCGGCGTGGACAGGTCGGACTGCGCCACGCGCAGCGGCCGCCCGACGGTGGGACTCACCCCGCGCGCCAGCAAACGCAACGCGCCCACGTTGTCGGAATAGTTCTCCAGCAGTCCCTGCACCCGACGCACCGGAATGCGAGAATCGTCACGCGAGGCATCGTGCAGGATTTCGACCAGCGCCGGCGTGCCCGCGCGCCAATTCTTTCCGAACTCGGATGGAATCCGCAGGATCACGTCTTCATCCTGATTGCGGATCGCGGCGTCCGGATCGGCCGGCGGCGATTTCGCCTTCAGGTTCTGACCTTCCAGCCATGCCACCAGATTCGGCGCATTTTCGGCGCCGAGGATCGGCACCTCCAGCGTCTTTTCCAGCTGCGAGCTGATCTTCTTAGACATCAGGCCGCCCATGCCGATCATCAGCACCGGCAACAGGA
>JBKJTK010000249.1:0-4483 GCA_046590875.1 Chiayiivirga sp. | reverse complement strand
GAATGCAGCTTGGTTTGTCACAGCCCCTGGCAGCTACGCTGTTTGGTGGTGGCGCGAACGCGTTCTCGAAGTACGAGCGCGGAGAGGTCTTGCCGAGCGCGCCAATGAATATCCTCTTGAAGCTGGCTTCTCGATGGCCTGACATCTTGCCCCGGCTACAGGCAATTTCCAGCGGCTCAGATGCATGCTGGAACCTCGGCGCTCCCGCTCCCTCAACGCCTGTTGTCTGGGATGTTGTCGAGCATTTTCAACCGACGTCTTCGGATGCTGCTCGGCGCATTGCCGTATGGTTTCAAGAGCGCCGCGCTGCTGGCCGCAGCTACCGTGCTTGTGAGTTCAACGTTCAAGAATTTGAGCCTGATCCGCTCCTTGAGAGCGACCGCTTGTTAGCCAGCAACGATCATGTCCATGAAAACAAGCCCATTGCAGCTTGATTGGGTCACGTACCCAAAGGCGCACTTTGAAGCCAGGGATGCTGAAGCGGACGACGGGTCGACGGAACCAGAGTTGGACGTTGAACCCATTGTTTCATTCGAACTGGATGGTGCCCACCTTGCGTACCTGACTGTCAAGAGTCCGGAAGATGCACGAGGTTGGCCCTACACCTTTCATGTTGACGTGGTTGCGCAGTTCCGGATCGACTTGGAGTCAGCTGAGCAGAGCTACCGAATGCCGCGGATGCGCTTGCCTCCAATCATCGCTGCCAACGTCTCACGCGTCTTGTTCTCAAGTGCGAGAGAGTTTCTCGCGGGGATCACTGCGCGCGGACCGCGAGACGCATTGACGCTTCCATCCGTTGTGATTGAGCCCGTGGATGTTCGCGTTGGCTCCAATGTTCCTGCGCTAGAAATTCTCGAAAAGGTATTCCTGGTTTCAGCCGACGAGATCAAGAGGCTGAGGGAAGAAAAGAAAGATCAGCAGCAGGGCGCTCAGCTCCAGCAGCCAGAGAGTTAGTTGCTGCTCTGCGCAGGAGGCTTGAGAGGCGCCGGACAGCTGTCTATTTTGGAGCGGACCTCTTGTAGAGTGTTGGGGTACGGCTGGAGGTACGCCCTAGCCTGCCCAGTGCAGAACGTGCGCAAATAGGCTCTATGAGACGACTATTCGACGGCCCCCACCACGCGGCCCAATCACTCGCACTCATTACGCCTCCTTTCGGTGAATTCTGGTGTAACGGTGCCAGCGCTCGCAGCAGATTTCTGTCGCCGGTTTTTCCAATCCGAAAAACTGGCGACAACGCGGCAAGCAAAAAGGCGTCGGTTTTTGTGTCCCATTTCGCGCAATCTCGGGACACTCGCGGGGCAGCGCTGCCGATAAAGCCCAATTCTGGCGCTTGTTGGTTGGTGCGGGTTTCCTCTAGAATTCAATTGGTTAATGTTGGCTTAAGTGGTTGGTTATAGTGTTTTTTCGCACTTGAAAACCGGCGATAGGGAGACCTATCCGTGAGTTCGAATCTCACCGCTTCCGCCAATTCAAGGGGTTTTTTCTTGCAAGTGGTCGCGCAAGAAATCCGCATGCCGGATCGAACAACGGCGCGGGCCGCTGCGACGAGATTTTCGCCTACGGCCTGTGCAATCGGTTCCGCTTCAGCGTCGATCGCCAGACCGGCGATCTCTTCATCGGCGATGTTTGGCGAGGACGAAGAGGGAAAGCTGAGCCTGACCGAGATTCAGAGAGAGATGGATCTGCGCTCCACATCCGCGCAGGTGAACACGATCTTCGTGCACGGGTTCGAAGGCTAGCAACGCAGACCGAAATGGTCAGGTCGCGGCGCGAGGCTCGCTTTCTTCCATCTCGAACGTCACTTCAGTGGGCTGAAGTCGTTCCAGTCGAATCAACCCAAGATCATGCGCGGCCTGTAGATCGCGAACCACCTCGGCGCAAGTCACTTCGGTGTCGCCCCATCGGGTGTCGCCGATCGTGACGCCCACCCACCGGTTCCGCCCTTCCGCCTTGGCAAGGTAAAGCGCCGCATCGGCAAGGGAGAGCACCTGTTCCCAGGTCGGCAAGCGGGGATTGCCGATGGAAAAAGGCATGGAGCAGTACCCTACGGAGACGGTTTTTTTCAGCGTCTGACCGTCAGGCAGAGTGAATTCCTTGACCTCGATCGCGCGTCGAAGCTTCTCCGCGACGATGCGGACGTGTTCGGTTTCTTTGACCCAGGCGGCGACGACGAACTCTTCGCCGCCCCAACGCACCAGGTGATCCGATTTGCGCATCGCGCGGATCAGGGCCTCCGCGGTCTGCTTGAGCACCGCGTCGCCTGCGGCATGGCCATGGGTGTCGTTGACCTGCTTGAAGTAATCCAGATCCAGCATGTAGATGCCCATGGCGGCATCTTTCACCGGTTGCCTGCCCTGTGCGAGGTCTCGCGCGTCGCGCTCGATCCGTGCCGACTCCGCGGTCATGAATTCCTGCAGAAAGCGTCGGTTGTGCAGCTTGGTCAGCGTGTCGCGGACCACGAGGTCCGAAAGCTGCAATCCCAGCTCGATAGCGATGCGGCGCGTTCGCCGCTGGTCGAGGCTAATGGCGAACACCGCGACGGCATAGATCGCGAAGGCCGTTGCCAGAATGCTCGCGCCCCAGGGCGGGCGTTGATCCGTGAGGGCCATGACGAACAGCGCCCCGACCGGGGGAAGCATGTAGATCATGTAGACCAGAGGACTGAATCCGAGGCTCATAACCGCCCCTGAGATCACTCCGGACGTAACCACGGCGACGATGGCAATGCGGGCCGGATCGAGCAGGGGCCACGACAATACGACCAGCGCCCCCAGGCAAAGAGACGACAGCCCGACGCCAATCGCGAACGCGATAAACTGGGTGCGTACGCTCGCTCGCCGTTCCCGTCGTTCCAAGGGAATCAGCGCGATGACCAGTCGTCCGACAGTAACCGCGATCAACGTCGCGAAAACCAGCCGGACGTTGCCGTCCACCCGATACGCTGGAGCAATCGCCCAGCCAATAACGCCCGTCAGGAACAGCAGGCTCACGAGCGCCATACGACTGCGCTCGTAAAGGTCTCGCACAATCTGCTTCTGGATCTCTCCGTTCCAGGAGAGATCCAGTACGCGATCCGGATGTTGCCCGGGATCCGCAAAAAAGCTCACTGGCATTCCTCCCAAGCTGGATGACGACGTCGACATCTTAGCTCCGATCGCGAAAGGCGACGGAGGTGGTTCAATCACGGCGTGTCGAGCGGGAGCCGTCGCGCTTGCGTGTTACTCCTCTGCCTCGACTGCAACTTCGAACACCGCCGACGCCGCCTCGACGTCGACCACAGCTTGCACGTAGCCGGGGATTTCCATCCGCAGCGTCGCCACCGTCACCGCGTCGAGTCGGAGGCGACCGGCGCGATCGGTCGTGAGGGTCTGCGGCGGAAGGCCGCGCGCGGGGCCGAGCAGGTGGACCAGTGCGTTTGGCAGCGACACGCCATCGCGGAGGACGTCAGCGAGCACGGACGAGCTCAGCAGGCCGACACGATTGGAAAGCGCGTGCTTGATGAGCTAGTTGTGATCGACAATCCCGATCCAGCGACAGGCATGGGCGCGCGCTCCGGGTCGGTGTAATCTTGGCGTGACCATGACAGCACACGCTGCCAACTGCTTCCGCCGGTTTTTCCCGGTTCCGAAAACCGGCGACAACTTCGGCGCACACGGCGTGGTCGAATGCCGCCAGTTTTCATGTCCCATTTCGCGCAATCTCTGGACACTCGCGGGGCAGCGATGCCGATAAGGCCCAGTTCTGGCTCTTGTTGGTTGTTGCGAATTTCCTCTAGAATTCAGTTGGTTAATGTTGGCTCAAGTGGTTGGTTATAGTGTTTTTTCGCACTTGAAAACCGGCGATAGGGAGACCTATCCATGAGTTCGAGTCTCACCGCTTCCGCCAACTCCACTCAATCGCGTGCACGCAGTTGAGCGGCAATGACCACTCATCAATGCATGGGATGCCACGGAAATGAATCTGACCTTGGCCACGCGGAAGTGAAGGTGATCGAGGTACTGGCGCCGCATTCGAAAATCGAAGTCATCGCCGGGGCAAAGCAATTCCTCGGCATGCCCGTTGCGCAGTTCCTGCGCGACTACTGGCAGAAACGTCCCTTGCTTGTCCGCAACGCTTTTCCAGATTTCGTCGCGCCACTGACGCCAGAAGATCTCGCGGGATTGGCCTGCGAGGAGACCGCGCTGTCGCGCATCGTGAGTCATGACCCCGAATGCGATACGTGGGAGCTGCGCAGCGGGCCGTTTGCTGAAAGCGAGTTCCCCGCGATGCCACATCAGGACTGGACCTTGCTGATCCAGGACGTGGACAAATGGGACGGCGACGTTGCCGCCCTGCTCACCTGTTTCGACTTCCTGCCACGCTGGCGCATCGACGACGTGATGGTCAGCTTCGCCGCGCCGGGCGGCTCGGTCGGTGCGCATGTGGACCAGTACGATGTGTTCCTGCTGCAAGGTCAGGGTCGGCGTCGCTGGCAGATTGATAG
>JBKJTK010000179.1:0-4966 GCA_046590875.1 Chiayiivirga sp. | reverse complement strand
CCGGCCGAGAGCAGCTTGAGTGCGACCTCGCGATCCAGGCTGTGCTGACGCGCGCGATACACAACGCCCATGCCGCCCTGGCCGATCTTCTCCAACAACTCGTAATCGCCGAAATCGCGCTGCATCGGATCGCTGAGATCCATATCGAGCGCATCCGGCGGCAGAAAGGCAAGATGCCGCGGCGCGTGGGTATCGTGCGAGGCGCGTTCGCGGCTCGCGAACGCGAGTTGCGCCAGGAGGCCGAACTCGCTTGCGGGCGGTATTGGCCCGGAGACGACGACGTGGGTGTCGTGGTTCATTTCGCCGCAGGTGCCAGCAGCGCCAGCAGCGCGCTGCGTTCGGCGTCGAAGGCCTCCGGTCCGCCGACAGTTTGCGCCAGCTGCGCGTCGATTAATTCCTGATATCGCTGCCGCAGGCGCTTGACCGCGATCACGGTGGCGAGTGGCGAGCTATGCAAGGTTTGCGCGAGTTCGGCGTACTCGCCCGGGACCGGTTCACGCACCAGGAACGGACGCACCGCCTCGAACATTGCGCCGCGGTCGCCGCGGTCAGCTTCGGCCCGCAACTGCTCCAGTCCGTGCGCCAGCAGTTCGAGCGCGAAGGCGCGCTGGAATGCCTGCGACGGTGTCTGATCGGAAACCTGTTCGCGCCGTTGACGTTGCTCGATCTCCTCCAGCGGCCACGGCGGCGCCAGTTCCGGCATCGGTGTCGTGGTGTCAAGTCGGGTCCAGTCGCTCGCAAGAAAGTGTTCGAGCCGGCGTTGCAGGAAGACGCGGAAACCGCCGTCTGCGGCCGGATCACCGTCGCGGATCTCGTGCACCAGATGGCTCAGGAAGGCCTGCACCAGCGCCGCGGCGCTCTCCTTTGGATGGCCGCAACGACGCACGTAAGTGTAGACCGGTACCCAATAGCGTCGGCACAGCTCGGCCAACGAGTGACGCGCGTCCGCTTCGCTGCCGCTGCGCACCGCGGCCACGACCGACCAGCGGGTGCGACCAAAGTCGGCACTGACCGCGTGCTGCTCGAGCGAAGGAACGGAGTTCATGACTTCACCTGTCTGGATGCAACGGTCGTTTTTGTGCGCTACCAGAATCTGCGGCGACGATTACATGACCGGCGTCGTGGTCAGCGCTGCGCGCATCTGACGCAACTCCTGCTCGCCTTGCTCCTTATCGGTGACAGTGTCGGCCACCACCCCGCGCACCAACTCTTGTAGTCGCGCGCGCAACCTATGCACTGCTACCGCCAGAGTGTTGCGGCGCAGGTCGAGGGAGGTGGCCACCGCCGCATACTCATCGTCGTCCGGGGTTTCCAGCAGAAACGGGCGGAGATGCTGGAACAACGTCCCTTTGCCGGCCTGGTGTGCTTCGGTTTGCAGGCGCGACAGCGCTTCGCGCAACACGGACTGGGCCCACTCGCGTTCGAAGGTCTGCTCGGGGCCGTCGTCCATGCCGGGGTCGATCACGTCCAGCGGCAGGTCGTCGAGCCCGCCGCCGCGACGTTGTGCGGTGCTGCGGGCGAACTCGCTGGCGAGAAAATGCTTCAGCGACGTCAGCAGGAAGGCGCGGAAGCGGCCGCGTTCGCGATCAGCGCGCGCGGCCAGTTGATACTCGAGTAGATGTGCAAAAAAGGCCTGGGTCAGGTCTTCGGCTTCTTCGCGGGTGGCGCGGTGCGCGCGCACATAGGCCAGCACGGGGGGGCGATAGATGCGGCACAGCGCTTCCAGCGCCCCATGCGCGTCGTCCCCCTGCCCGCCGGCATGCAGGATCAGGCTCCAGCGCGTCGTGTCGAAACGATCCGCCATGCGGTGGTTCTCCCCGGTCGGCACGATACGTGAAATCGCGGCCCGGAGGGTGCCAGCCGCGAACGTTGGATGGATTCGAATCGACGGCGCGACATCGGACCATCGCGAGCGGCGGCACGTGCCGCCGCTCGCATCAGGCTTCAACGCGGCCGCAGTTGGCGCTCGGCCACGAATTTGGCCACGCGGGAACCGACCTTGACGCCCTCTTTGCAACCGAAGCGGAAATGCATGCCGCCGAACACGCGCGCATCGACGGCCTCGGCGTCGGCCCGTGGCAGGCTATGGAAACTGCGCGTTAGGCCAGCGGAGGTGTAGGTGAACTGGACGCCGTTGCCGAAGTGCTGGCGCAACACCTCGGTCGCGGCGCCGGCGACCGTAGTCAAACCGCACGGGTAGTCAGGGTAGGGCGGTGTCGCGACGTAGGACACCCACGCCGGATCGGCGGTGGTCTGCGTATTGCCGTCGGTGTCTGCGGCCCGGATCGCGGTGACGGGCCGCCAGAAGTTGTAGTGGAACTTGGCGCTGAAGGTCGTAATCAATGCATCGGTCTGCGCCATGTTCATCAGCGCGAACAGTCGCGCGTGCTGCCACAAGTCCAGTCCCCGGCCGGCGACAATCACGCTCGCGGCCGCGTTCCAGCCCAGGGGGGGCCAGTAGCGCGCGATGCGGCTCGGTTCGGAATCCGGGGCCGCGGCGCGGACGACACTGCTGCCATCCGCTTTCACCTCCTTGAACTCGCGCGCGTAAGTGTCGCTGCGGATGTCCATCCCCTCGTGGGGCTCGGGCCGGAACTGCTCGCGGTTGTTGATGGCGAATGGCTTCACACTGCCCAAGCCCCCGAGCGACGGCGCCGCCAGCTGTGGTGGGGTCGGTTCATACACGCCCGGACCGGGCGGCAACGTGTAGGGGACGTTCGGGGTGGCCGATCCATCGTTGGCCCGCAGCGCGAGGATGTCTTCCGCCGCCGCCGCGCCCGCAGCAACGCCGTCGGTGATGCAGTTCGGAGTTGCGGCCGGGCAGGGCGGCAGTTCGGCGAGGCGATGATCGTAGAGCAACTTCAGGGACGGCTCCTGCGTTGGCAGCAGAACCTTGAGCGTGCCGTAGGCGGCAGCGATGACGGCGGCGTCGGGCGAAGCCCCGGCGGCGGCCGGGTCCTGCGCGGTGTAGGTCTCGAATCGCGGGTTGATCGCATTCAGCGCGTCGTGAATTGCGAGGTTCATGATCGTGAACACGCGGATTTGAAGGGGTGGGGAGCCCGCGGAGGTAACGCGGGGCGTCGCGAGCGCGTTCCATTCCGTGACCGCATCGGCAAGGGCGGCGGCGGGCAACAGCGCAGCGCCCGCGACCAGCAGCGCGCTGGCCAGCGAGGTGCGTCGCAAGGCGAGGGGCGAAACGGACATGATTGTCTCCTTGATTCGGGATAAGCCAGGCCGATTGGCCGGGCGCAACAAGGACTAACCGATTCGAGGCGCGCGATTACCGCGGCGGGTGCCCGGCGTGACGTGTCAGGCCGCGGCGGGCAGCGCCGGCGTTGCACCGGCGATCAATGCGTCGAAGTAGTCGCGTGTCAGGCGAAGTTGCGCGTCTGCGGTTTCGGCGCCGTTGACAACCGCACGAAATGCCACATTTTCCGGTCGATCCTTCGCATACCAGCCCAGATGCTTGCGCGCGATTCGCACGCCGGAGAGTTCGCCGTAGAACGCGTGCAGGTGTTCCAGGTGTGCGAGCAGGAGGTCGCGAATCTCGATCAGCGACGGTTCCGGCAGGTGCTCGCCCGTGGCGAGGAAATGCGCGATCTCGCGGAATATCCACGGCCGACCCTGCGCCGCGCGTCCGATCAGTAGCGCGTCACAGCCAGTGAGCCGCAGTACGTCGCGTGCCTTTTCGGGGGTGTCGATGTCGCCGTTGGCGAACACCGGAATGCTAAGCGCGGCTTTCACCTCTGCGACGGTGTCGTACTCGGCGACGCCGGTGTATTGCTGATTGCGGGTGCGGCCGTGCACGGCGAGCGCGGCGATGCCGCAGTCCTCGGCGATGCGCGCGATCGTCAGCGCATTTCGATGATCCGCGTCCCAGCCGGTGCGGATCTTGAGCGTCACCGGCACGTTTACCGCCCGCACCACGGCAGCGAGTATCTGCGCCACCAGTGCTTCGTCGCGCATCAGCGCCGATCCGGCCCAGGCATTGCATACTTTCTTTGCCGGACATCCCATGTTGATGTCGATGAGTTGCGCGCCGTGATCGACGTTGTAGCGCGCTGCCTCGGCCATGATGTCGGGCACGGTACCGGCGATTTGCACGCTGACTGGGGCGGGCTCGTCGGCATGGTCCATTCGATGCAAGGATTTCGCCGTATGCCAGAAACGCGGATCCGACGTGGTCATCTCCGACACGCACAGACCCGCGCCCAGACGCTTGCACAGCATCCGGAACGGCTTGTCGGTGACCCCGGCCATCGGTGCGAGCACCAGCGGCGGATCGATGCGATGAGCGCCGATGAGCATGGATAGAATTGTAGCAAGGGTCCGATGCGGACCCGGCGCACGAGGAGGCGGGCATGATCGGGATGTTGCTGGCAGCGGTACTCGGCGCGGGCGCGCCGGAGGAAGCTGCAGAGAACGTGGCGAAGACCGTCACCAAACCTGCGGCCGGTTTCGAGGTGCGTCCGTCGCGATTGCAGACGGATCGATACGTCGAACTGGCGCACGACTTTGCCCGGGAGGATCCGCTGCGCAAACTCGCCGACGGGTTGAACGAATCGCTCGCCCTGCCCGTTGCGCTGGGTCTGCGCTACGCCGAATGCGGGGATGCGAACGCCTACTATGACCCCAAAGCGCGCGAGGTCTCGATTTGTTTCGAATTGATAGAACAACTGGCGGAAGATTTCGGCGCGCAGTTCGACGACGACGATGAATTGGCCGACGCGGTGAGCGGGGCGTATGTGTTCATCGTGTTGCACGAGGTCGGCCACGCGCTGGTCGACGTGCTCCACCTGCCGATCACCGGACGCGAGGAAGATGCCGTCGACCAGCTCTCGTCGTGGTTGTTGATCGGCGAAGAAGCAGGAAACACGGCCGTGCTCGACGCCGCCGCCAGCTTCTCGCTCGCGAGCGAAAAATATGACCTGGCCGAGGGCGACTTCGCCGATACACACTCGCTCGA
>JBKJTK010000340.1:0-13119 GCA_046590875.1 Chiayiivirga sp. | reverse complement strand
TGGAGGGACTTCGCCGCTGTGCTGCGAGATGCGCAGGCGCTGGCCCGCCACCCACACGCTTTGCAGATGCTTGAGGACGTCTTCGGGCATGCCGCGCGGCAGGTCGATGTAGGTGTGATCGTCGCGGATGTCGATGCGACCAATGTGGCGCGATTCCAGACCCGCTTCGTTCGCGATCGCGCCCACGATGTTGCCGGGCTTGACCTTGTGGCTATGGCCGACTTCGATGCGGAAGGTTTCCAGTTCGGCGTCGCTGATCTGCGTCTTGGGCCGCACGGGACGGTCACTGCGCTCCGGACGCTCGCCGCGTTCGGCGCGCTCGAAGCGCGGCTCGCGTTCGCCGCGACTCGGTCGTGCGCCACGCTCGCCGGATTCGTCGTAGCGGGCGCGCGCCGAGGGCGGATCGGGCTTGAGCAGCAAGGGCGTGTCGCCCTGCGCCATCCGTGCCAGTGCCGCCGCGATTTCCAGCGCCGGCACGTTCTGCTCGCGCTCGAACTGTTCGATCAGCTCCTGGAAGGGTTGCAAGCCTTCCTGCGCCAGGCTGTCGCGGATGCGCTGCTTGAACTTCGCGACGCGCTGGTCGTTCACCGCCTCGACGGATGGCAGCTCCATCTGCGTGATCGGCTGGCGCGTGGCGCGTTCGATCGCGCGCAACATGCCGCGCTCACGCGGTGCGACGAACAATATCGCCTCTCCACTTCGACCCGCCCGACCCGTACGTCCGATGCGATGCACATAGCTTTCGGTGTCGTAGGGGATGTCGTAGTTGATGATGTGGCTGATGCGGTCAACGTCGAGGCCACGCGCGGCAACATCGGTGGCGACGAGAATGTCGAGTTGCCCATCCTTGAGTCTGGCGACGGCTTTCTCGCGCAGCGGCTGGGCGATGTCGCCGTTGATCGCGGAGGCAGCGAAGCCGCGCGCGCACAGCTTCTCGGCCAGTTCCTCGGTCGATTGCTTGGTGCGGGTGAAGATGATCATGCCCTCGAAGGATTCGGCTTCGAGGATGCGGGTCAGCGCGTCGAGCTTGTGCAGGCCACTCACCAGCCAATAGCGCTGGCGGATATTGTCGGCGGTGCGGGTCTTGGCTTCGATCGTGATTTCGACCGGGTCGCGCAGATAGGTCTGCGCGATGCGACGGATGGCGGATGGCATGGTCGCCGAGAACAACGCGGTCTGACGCGACGCCGGCGTTTTCTTCAGGATCGATTCGATGTCATCGATAAAGCCCATGCGCAGCATCTCGTCGCCTTCGTCCAGCACCAGATGCTTGAGCTGGGACAGGTCGAGCGAGCCGCGGTCGAGGTGATCGATGATGCGGCCCGGGGTGCCGACGATGACGTGCACGCCGCGCTTGAGGCCGTGCAACTGACCTGCGTAGGCCTGGCCGCCGTAGATCGGCAGCACGCGGAAGCCGGGCAGGTGAACCGCGTATTTCTGGAACGCCTCGGCGACCTGGATTGCCAGTTCGCGCGTTGGCGTCAGCACCAGTGCCTGCGGAATACCGCTTTTCAGATCGAGTTGGGCGAGGATCGGCAGCGCGAACGCGGCGGTCTTGCCGGTACCGGTCTGGGCCTGACCGACCATGTCGCGCCCGGCCAGCAGCGGCGGAATGGTGGCGGCCTGGATCGGCGAGGGGGATTCATACCCAACATCCGAGAGCGCTTTGAGCAACGACTCGGGCAGGGCGAGGGAGCGGAAATCCGCGGCGGGTTCGACTTCGGAACGGGGCGTAGACATTGGCGGATTATCCGCTAGATACGCACGTTAGCGCGAGTCGCTGGGGGGGTGGGCTTGCCGGCCCAGCCTATAGCCGCTCGAAGCTCCACGATTGCATCTTGCCGTCGAGATAGGGCATCACACCGTGGAACGGTCGGGGGTCGGCGTCGAACACCAGCGGCAGGAACTGGCGATCCCCGTCCCACAGCGGCAAATCCATGAGGCGATCGAGTGCAATCCACTCCAGCGCGCCCTCGTCGTTCCCCGCCGGCGGCGTGCCCTCGAAGGCAGTGATGAGGAACAGGAATCCAAGCCAATCCTCGCCGAGCTTGCCGAAGCCTGGCCAGCTGATCGTCCCGCGCAGTTGCATCGCGATGGCCTGGAGGCCGGCCTCCTCGTGCAGTTCGCGCCGCATGCAGGCCACGATGTCCTCGTCGCGTTCCATCTTGCCGCCGAGGCCGTTGTATTTGCCAAGATGCTGGTCGGCAGGCCGCGCGTTGCGATGCACCAACAGCACGTCGCGAGCGTCGGGCGAGAGCACGTAGCCGAGGGTGGCGAGGATGGGGGTGTAGGGCATCGGCTGAGCACGAGGGGACCGGAACGTCGGGACCATAGCAGAGCGGCAGCGCTCGCCGCGGCCATTGCACGTGCCCACCGGCGACCGGCGAACGGAAGGTTTGGCCGCGCAGCGAAGGCAATGGCCCAGTCGCGAGTGTGGGGGCCTTGCTCGGTTCGGCCCCGAAGCCACTGCCGCGCGGGCTATCGCACGGTGAGCTCATCTAGGAATTTGTCACCTACCGCAGTCCGCGTTTTGGGTATTCAATGGAAGTGGACCCGGGTGCAGGTCGTAAATCGTTGATCGGGAGGGCGTCGGCGATGTGTGTACCGGACCATTACCCATCAGATTCCCTGAGGAGATGCGGTGATGTCCATTGACGATTTCATGCCTGCGGTTCGGGTGCTGCTGGTCGAAGACAGCGTGCTCGACGCGCAGTTGATCGAGCGGGCGCTGCGCGGGCTGGATCGGCCGATCACAACCCAGCGTGTTGCGAACGCGCCTGACCTGCGCGAGGCACTGCAACAATTTGCTCCCCACATCGTGCTCAGCGACTACTCGATGCCCGGCTTCAGCGGACACGAAGCGCTCCGCATCGTGCACCAAAGCGCGCCGCTTCTGCCGTTTATTTTCGTGTCGGGCACCATTGGAGAGGAAGCGGCGGTCGAAGCGCTGCACGGGGGCGCGGTCGACTACGAATTCAAGGACAACTTGCTGCGTCTACCCAGCGCGATCGACACCGCGCTGCGCAAGGTCGCCGAGCGTGAACAGCATGAGCATGTCGAGCGCGCCCTGCGCGACAGCGAGGAGCGCTTCCGTACGATTGTCGAATCGACGGAAGACTGGGTGTGGGAAATGGATCGGCAGGGTCGGCTCACCTACTCCAACGCCAGCGTGGAAAACCTGCTGGGATATCCTCCCGAACAACTAATCGGACGCAACGTGCTCGATCTGCTCGACCCGGGCGATCGCACCGACGCCGAGTCGACCCTACGAGGCCTGGCCGACAACGCCATCGGCTGGCGCAACCGGCGGCTTCGCTGGTTGCATCGGAACGGCAGCGTGCGCCTGCTTGAGAGCACCGCGCGCCCGCTGCTGGATGGAAACGGCGCGGTCATCGGGTCCCGTGGTATCGACCGGGATGTCACCCTCCGCACCCAGCAAGAGGCCAAGATTCGCCAGATGGCGCGCATCCATGCGGTGCTGAGCGCGCTGGGCACCGCCATCCTGCGTTCGCGCGACACGGGGTCGTTGCTCGACATGGCCTGCCGCCTGGCGGTCGAGCAGGGACAATTCAAGGCCGCGGTGGTGGGCTTGCCGACATCGGACGGCCGCCTGGTGCTGGCCAATCGCTACGGCGATGAGGCGATCATCCGGATGCTCGAATCGATCGGACCGGCCGTCCTGGACTCGGACGCCGACTCGGACCGACCTTCGGTGCGCGCGTTTCGCGAAGGGCGTATTTCCGTGCTGCCGGATTATGCCCACTCGGACGCACCTGCGCCCCTGCGAGCGGAAATGGCCCGCGTCGGGGCGGATGCGCAGATCGCGCTGCCCATCGGCACTCCGCCGTGGGCACTTTTGTTGATGTTCTCCGAGAGCAAGCAAGGTTTCGACAGCGATGAAATCGCGTTGATCGAGCGTATCGCAGCCGACCTCGACTACGCCCGCGATTTCATCGCCAAGAGCGATCGCCTGGAGTTCCTGGCCTACAAGAATCCGGTGACCGGCTTGCCCAACCGGGTCGCGTTCGAGGCCGAGCTGAAGTCGCGCCTCGCTGTCGGCAGCACCGTGGTGGGGACACTGAACATGGTGCAGTTCGGCCAGTTCAACGATACCCGCGGACGTGCCTTCGGTGACAGTCTGCTGGTCGCCGCTGCCGAGCGCTTGGCGGAATGCTTCGCGCCGGCCACTTTCCTCGCGCACGTCGGCGGCAAATCGTTCATGTTTGCCGGCGCCTGGTCGGGCTCGATGAACGAGTGCGTGCAGGAGATCGAACATTGGCTTCGGTCCTGTTCGAAGCTTCCCCTGGTGATCGACGGCGAGCAGATCGTGTTCGCCCTGCGCTGCGGCATCTCGCTCGCACCGGAGCAGGGGCGCGATCTGGACACTCTCGAACGCTTTGCGCTGGTGGCGCTGGCGGAAGCCGAACGTCGAGATATTGCCTTGGCCGGTTACACCGCCGAGCTGAGTCAACGCGCCGAGCGCGCGATCGAGCTAGAGCGCGAACTACGCGTTGCGCTAGATCAACGTCAGTTCGCGCTGTTCCTGCAACCCAAGTTCGACGCCGCGTCTCGCAGACTTGTCGGCGCCGAGGCCCTGTTGCGGTGGCGGCATCCCAAGCACGGCATGGTGTCGCCGGCAGAGTTCATCCCGTTGCTGGAAGACACCGGCCTCATCGTCCCCGTTGGCCGCTGGGTGATGGGCTCCGCGCTCGAAATCCTGCGACGCTGGCGCGACAGCGGCTTGGGAGAATATCGCATCGCCGTCAACGTGTCGGCACGCGAATTGCGCGAGCAGGGCTTCGTCGAGAACTGCCGCGAGTTGTTCGCGGGCGAACTCGATCATGGGCTGGACATCGAGGTCACCGAGAGCTTGGTGATGGTGGACATCAAGCACAACATCCAGGCGCTCAATGGCCTGCGCGATCTGGGCTGTCACATCGCGATCGACGATTTCGGCACGGGCTACTCGTCGCTCAGCTATCTCTCGCGCCTGCCGGCCGACGAGCTGAAGATCGACCAGTCGTTCACCTCCCAGATCGCGCGCAGTCCTGACGCCTTGGCGCTGGTGACCAACATCATCGGCCTGGCTCACTCACTCCGCCTCAGGGTGGTGGCCGAGGGCGTCGAGGATGAGGGGCAGGAAAAACTACTGCGGCTGCTGCGCTGCGACCAATTGCAGGGCTATCTGCTCGGCCGACCGATCGCGGTCGATGAGTTCGAGCGTGTGCACTTGAGTTGAGCGGCAAGTGGCGCGTGGGGCGTGATACCGGAAGAGCGGCCGCTGCACAGGTAGGTGCCAGTGTCGCGTGAGGCAGGATGCCGGAAGCGGCCGCCGCACAGGGAGGTGCCAGTGTCGCGTGAGGCAGGATGCCGGAAGCGGCCGCAGATCGTACAACGCGTCACATCGCTGGAGGCGATCGGTGCAGCACCACGCGTCCGCTCGCCAGCGTGGCGGCGGTGTCGTGCTTGAGGTCCTCGATCAGCGTGTCCAGGCGCATGGGGGCTGTGGGGCGGAACGTGGCCCAGCCGTTGCGGCCGCTGGATTTGACCGTGTACAGCGCCAGGTCGGCCAGTTCCACCATGCGCTCCCAGTTCGGCGCGCCGTCGTATTCGGTGAATAACGGATACTCCACGAAACCGACCGACGACGTGATGCGCAGCGGCCCGCCGTCACCGGGATCGAAGTGGTGTTCGGCGACCGCGCGCCGGATGCGTTCGGCGATCTTCGCCGCCTCTTTCAGCGGCATCGGGCGGAAGACCAGCAGGAACTCCTCGCCACCCCAGCGCACGACGTAGTCGCCGCTGCGCACCTGGCGCTCCAGCACGCGCGCGTATTGCTGCAGCACCAGATCACCGCCGTGGTGGCCATAACGGTCGTTGACGGGTTTGAAGTGGTCGATGTCGGTCAATGCCAGCATCATCACCATGCCTTCGTTGCCGGGCTTGCGCATTTCTCGCACATAGAAGGCCAGGTCGGCCGGGAGCTGGCCCTGCAGGAAGCGCCGATTGCGCAGTCCGGTCAACGCATCGGTGTGACTGGCTTCCTGCAGCTGCAGGTTAGCGGCGGCGAGATCTTCGGTTCGCGCGGCCACTAGCGAGGCCAGCGCCTGCTGTTGCTGGCGCAATTGGCGGGTCCGCACGTGGTGCAGCGCAAAACCGATGCCGACGAGGCCCAGTCCCACCAGCGCGTAGAACCAGGCGGTCTCGTGGAACCAGGGGTCGATGGTGAAGGTGAGTTGCGCCGGTTGCGGGTTCCACACCAACGCATTGTTCGCGCCCTGGACTTCGAAAACGTACGGTCCCGGCGGCAGGTTGGTGTAACTCGCATCACGACGCGTGATGTCGGCGAGCGGCTGCCATGCGCGGTCGTAGCCGCGCAGCCGATAGCGCAATCCGATGCTGGTGGGCTGCGGGAAGCTGAGTGCAGTGAACTCGAAGGCGAGGTCACGTGCGCCGCGCGGAATCGCGAGATCCTCTGCGTCGAGAACCTGGTGCCAGGTGCTGGAGTGGCGCACGCGCTCGATGATCACCGGAGGCGGCAAGGCATTCATCGACACGTCTTTCGAGCCCAGCGTCACCACGCCGCCGCGCGTGGGCAGCCAGAGCAGATCGTCCTCGATGAATCCCTTGGCGTTGCCCGCGCCGTTGCAACAGTAGCCCTTCTGGCTGCCACGCTGATCACCACGCTCGCTGAGCAGCATTTGCGCGTTGTCGAGCGTTTTTTTCTCGCCACGATGCAACGCCTGAAGCTCGCTCAACAGCACGCGGTACACGCCGCGGATGCCGGCGACCCAAACCCAGCCCTGGCTGTCGTGGCTAATGAAGAACGGACTGTTCACCGGCAAGCCGTGCGCGCGGCCGATGGTCAGCCAGTGCACGCCGTCGAAATGGAACAGCTGCTCGGACAGCGTGCCGGCCAGCATCTCGTCACCGGGGAGCTGATGGATCGCGGTGAAATCGAGGTGAGGCGGCAGCCCCTGGTCCACTCCCACGCGCTGCACACGATCTTCTCCAGGCTTGACCTCGAACAACCCGTCCTGGGTTCCCAGGAGCAGGCGTCCTGCGCGGCTCAGTTGCAGCACGCGCACGCGCGGATCCGACAAGCCTTCGGCTTCGCCGAAGCGCTTCAATTCTCCCGGCACATGGCGGAACAGGCCAATGGTGCTCGCGATCCACAGTCGGTTGTCGTCGTCACGCAGCAAGCCATTGATCTGGGCGTTGGCGAGGGGCGCGAATTCCTCCGGCGCCGACAGGCGGTCGTCGTGCCAACGCACCAGGCCCTGACGCGTGCCGATCCACAATCCATCCCGCTCTGGAAACAAGGTGTACGCGTTCGGATGCGGCAGTTCCGCGCCCGTGAGCACCTGCTTGAAACCGTTCTGGTCGAGCACGCTGAGGCCATCGTTGCCACCCACCCAGAGCCGACCATCGGGATCGCGCGCCAGCGACCATACGAGGGGATCGTGCAGTCCTTCTTCCACGCTATGGCGGCGGGTCCAGCCGTTCCACAAACGCGTCAATCCTTCCCATTGGCTGCCCAGCCACAGATTGCCTTCCCGATCCTCGAAGACTGTGCGCGTGGCGCGTTGCACTGCCGCACTTCCGCCATCAATGCGTTCCACGACACGGCCCGCGCGCAGGCGCAGCAGCGCTTCGGTCGAGGCAATCCACAAATTGCCATCGCGATCCTCGAACATGGCTTCGATCGGAAGCGACTGCAAGCCGCCTTCCTCGTACCGCCGCCAGCGATTCTCGACCAGCACGTAAAGTCCGCGATTGCTGCCGGCCCAGAGTCGACCGTGAGCACGCACGAAGCGCGTCACGGTGACCGGGTGCCCCTGATCGTCCAGCGGCAGCAACTGCGCGCCCGACGCATCGAGCCGCCAGGCGCCGCCTTCGGTGCCGATCCATAGCGCATCGCCATCCGGCAGGAGCCCCAGCGCGCGGACCTCGGGCGCGCCGGCGAGCGGGACGAGCGCGTCCGCGCGTACCTCGAATACGCCGCCGGGCGTTGCCACGAGGATGCGGCCGTCTGCTGTCTCGCGGATGTCGCGCACGTCGACCGCAGCGGCTTCACCCGGTGGCGGTGAGATGGCGGTGAAGCGACGGCTGGCGTAGCGCGCAAGACCCTTGTAGGTGCCGATCCAGAGTTGGCCCTGGCGGTCGGTCAGCAGTGCCTGCGTGAGCATCCCCGTCAGTTCGGGTGTGTTTTCCGGATTGAAATTGGTGAAACGTACGCCGTCAAACCGCGCGAGGCCCGCCTGCGTCGCGGCCCAGATATAGCCTTCACCGTCCTGCGCGATCGCGCCGACGCTGATCTGCGGCAGGCCCTCCTCGATCGACCACGTCTGGCGGACGTAATGATGGAAGCGCTTGTCAGGATCCAGTGCATGGCTTGTCGACGCGCAGCCCAGCGCGAGGAGCAGCCACAGCACGTAACGCGGGACGGCCATCGGACGATCGCCAGGGTGATGACAAGCGTTCAGATTAGACCATTCATCGACATCCTCGCGTGCGGCGCACCCGGGCCGCGGTCTGGCATTCTGGTGTGATCCCTGACGCGTACAGGTAAAGTCTGCGCTCCGATTTGCAAGGACAACCGCTGGTGCGCATCTGGCATTCCTGGTTCCGCATTCCCTTCTGGCAGCGCGTGATGGGCGCCTTCGTGCTCGGTGCGCTCGTGGGCTGGTGGGTAGGGCCGGATGCCGGGCCCTGGTTCCAGCCGCTTGGCACGCTCTACGTCACTTTGATCAAGATGATCGCCACGCCGCTGGTGTTCTTCGCGGTGGTCAATGCGGTGGCGCGCCTGCATGGCCAGCAGTCGATGGCGGCCTTGGGCGGGAGAACCTTTCTCTGGTTCGCGGCGACCGCGACGCTGGCGGTGTTCGTCGGTCTGGCCGTCGCCCATGTTCTGGACCCGGGCATCGGCGTCGGTACCCTGACGGTGGCGGAAAACTACGTGCCCAAGGTGGTGCCGGGCCCGGTCCAGGTGCTGTTGGACGTAGTGCCGGCGAATCCCTTCATGGCGCTGGCCGAAGGCAAGATCCTGCAGGTGATCTTCTTCGCCGCGCTGCTCGGTTTCGCGCTGGTGAAGCTGGGCGAGAAAACCGCGCGCCTTCGCGCGCTTGCCGGCGAAGCCAGCGACACCATGATCCAGGTGACGCGCTTCGTGCTGGAGTTCACCCCGATTGGCACCTTCGGTCTGATTGCCGCGCTGGTCGGTACCTACGGGTTCGAGCGACTGCTGCCGCTGGGCAGTTTCGTGCTGACGCTGTACCTGGCCTGCGCGCTGCACATCGTGTTCGTGTACGGCGGATTGTTGCTGTTGCATGGACTGAATCCGCTGAAATTCTTTCGCGGTGCCGCGCCCGGCATGCAGGTCGCGTTCGTGAGTTCGTCAAGTTTCGCCTCGCTGCCAGTCTCGTTGCGCTGCGTCACCCACAATCTCGGCGTGAACAGAGACTATGCGGCGTTCGCGGTGCCGCTCGGCGCCAGCATCAAGATGGATGGCTGCGGCGCGATCTATCCGGCGGTGACCTCGATTTTCGTGGCGCAGTACTTCAATCTCGATCTGTCGGTCTCGCAGTACTTCATTGTGCTGCTGGCATCGGTGCTAGGCAGCTTCGGCACCGCTGGCGTGCCAGGTACCGCGATCGTCATGGTCACCCTGGTGCTGAGCGCGGCCGGATTGCCGCTGGAAGGTATCGGCTTCATCATCGCAATCGATCGGGTGCTCGACATGATGCGCACGATGACGAATGTGACCGGCCAGATGCTGGTGCCGGTGCTGGTCGCGAAGGAGACCGGTTTGCTCGATCAGACGGTGTACGATGCCGCCTCGACCGAGGTCGGGGTTGAACCAGATGCCGATATCGATGCAGCGGCCAAACAATCCATCTGAAGTCTGCCTGGGAGGGTAGAGCATGAAACACGTACATCATCCGCGGCTCGCCGTCGTTGTCGGTATGCTGCTCGCCGGTTGCATGACCGCGCCCACGCGCGGCCAGGTCGGCGTCAACGAAGTGGATTCCGCGGTCGCGCCCGAATCGCGCATGACGCTGGCCGACAACGAGACCTTTCAGCCGCCGTTGCCTGCGTCCGACAACGCCTTGCCGGTCTATCCGGAGGCGCTGCTCGCGCATCGCCTGCCGCCGCAGGCCGTCTGCGTGCGCGTCAGCATCGACGAAGCCGGCGCGGTGTCAGCCACCGCGCCGATCATCGCGGGACCGGACTGCACGAACCAGGAAAACGCCGCGGCCGCGTTCTACGACGCCGCACAAAGCGCGGCCGCCTCGTGGCATTTCGATCCGGCGTTCCGTTGCGTGTATCCGAAAAAGACGAAGCCGCATGACCACGGATGCTGGGGCGACGACGTGAAGGAAGTGCCGCAGGCGGTGAGCCTGATCTATCGCTTCCAGTTCGAGCAGGTGGACGGCAAGGGCGCGGTGCGGGTCGGGAGCTGATCCGCGCGCGACGTCAGCCGCCCGCGAGCTTGCGCCCAAGCAACGCGAACGGCACCGGCAGCGTCACGCCGAGCACGCTCAACCATAGCGGGTGCGGGATCATGAGGATGTTCATGATCACGAGCACTACCATCAGGATCCCGATGCTCAGCGCCGCGCCGCGCTTATGCAGGCGGCTGATCCTTGCCGCAATGTAGCCGCCGACCAGGCTGCCTAGCGTCCACCCGGCCACCACAAACAGCAGCGCCGCGACCGGCAGCTGCGCAATGAACCCCTTGAGCGTTTCCGGGTTCTTGAAATCGATACCCGCGGGCAGCGGATAGAGTGTAAGCGTGTGGCGACGACACCTTGAGGCGCCATTCGATAAGTGTTACTTCGCGGCGTCGATCATCCGGTGCAGCAGCGCATAGGCGACGCGCCAGCGGTGGCCGTCGCAGTCGAGGGTGACGGTCTTGTCGTTGAGGCGTTGCACGGTGCCGCGCCGTTGGTTGCCGTCGCGATCCTGGAATCCGACCTCGTCGCCGACGGCGACTTCCTGGCGGCTGATGCCCACGCTGCCGCGCTCGCGAATCGCGGCGTCGAGACCGTCCAGGTTCAGGGCCGCATAGTCGAGCTGCAGGTGCAGGACCCGCTCGGTGTCCTGCACGATCACGGTGCTGTTGCGCATTTCCAGCACCAGCCCTTGGTGCAGTCGGTTCGTGCGCGGATCGAAGTACTCCACGCGCTGGCCTCGATGCACGCGACGGCGGGTCGCCGCGACCCGTTGTGGATCGCCCAAGGCGCGATCGATCGCGGCGCGCAGGCGGAACAGCTCGAAGTCCGTGGCCTGTCGCAACGCTTCCAGGACGGCGGCGTAGTTTATGGCGGCGGCTGCCAGCGGTGCGGCAGCAGTCCGTCGATATCGCGATTGAGCGTCGTCGGCAGCCGCGTCAGCACCTGCGTGAGCCACGCATGCGGATCGCGGCCGTTGGCCTTCGCGGTGGCGAGCAGGCTCATGATCGCAGCGGCGCGCACGCCGGCAGTTTCGGAACCGGCGAACAACCAGTTTTTTCTTCCAAGCGCGATCGGTCGGATCGCGTTCTCGATCGGATTGTTGTCAATCGGATGACGACCGTCGTCCAGGTAACGCGTCAACGCCGCCCAGCGGCGCAGGCTGTAGTCGATCGCGTTCGCGGTGCCGCTGTTGCCGGCGACGGTCGGTCGCACGGCATCCAGCCAGGCCTTGAACTCGCGCACGCGCGGCGCGGCGTGCTGCTGGCGGAACGCGTGGCGACCATCGGCATCGAGGTCGCGCACTTTTGCTTCGATCTGGTAGATCGCGCCGATGTGGCCGATCGCCAGCTGCGCGATCGGACTGCCGCTGGCCTTGTGCAGGTCGACGAACTTGCGCCGTGCATGCGCCCAGCAGCCCAGTTCGATGACCCCAGTGGCAAACAGCGCCTTGTAGCCGGCGTAGTCGTCGACCATCAGCGCGCCGCGCCAGTCGCCCAGGAACTGTTTCGCATGCGCGCCGCTGCGGCTGGCGCAGAAGTCGAACAGCACGATCGGTTGTTCGGTCGCGGTGCGGTACGCGAACAGATATGCGCGTTTGGTCTTGCCCGCACCCGGATCGAGCATCGCCACCGGCGTCTCGTCGGCGTGCAGCACTGCGTGGGTCAGCAACTCAGCGCGCAGCGCCTCCACCAGCGGCCGCAAGGCGACGCCAGCGGCACCCAGCCACGCGGCCAGGCTGCTGCGGCCGATCTCGACGCCGCTGCGCGCCAGGATCGCTTCCTGCCGGTACAACGGCAGGTGGTCGACGTACTTGCTGATCGCCACCTGCGCGATCAGGCCCGGCGCGGCCATGCCGCGATCGATGATCGTCGGCGCCACCGGCACGGACGTCACCGTCGCGCAGGCGCGGCAGGCGTACTGCGGATGCACGTCGCGGCGGACGAAGAACTCCAGCGGCTTGCAGTCGAGCTTCTCGCTGACGTGCTCGCCGATCTGCACCAGGTCGGCACCGCAGTCGGCGCAGGCACACGACGCGGGTTCGTGGCGGGTCTCCACCCGCGGCAGCTCCGGCGGCAGCGGGCGACGCTTTGGCGGCGTGCGCGCCGACGTTGCTTCGGCGGCGACGGCCGCCGGCGAGCGCAGGGCCTCGAGTTCGGCTTCCACCGCGGCGATGTCGGCGCTGATCGACTCGTCGAACAACGCACGCTGCTCCGGAGGCATCTTCTCGGTGCGCGCTGCGAACTGGACCCGTCGCAGGCGTTTGATCTCGGCAGTCAGGGCTTCGATCATGCCGCTCTTGAACTGGATGGTGCGGGCATTGGCGCGTGCTTGCGCCTCGTGCTGCGCAATCGCCGTCATCTGATCAAGAACGATGCCGCGCAGCGTCTCGACATCGGTGATTGAAATGATTTGCGCGGCATCCATGCGCGAAATGCTAACGCATCAAACGCAGCGTGCACCAGGATTTTTCGCACGTAATCGCTGCCAATCGACGCCCGCACACAGCCACGCGAACTGCGGTGCATCGAGTTCGCAAAGTTGCGCGTCTGCGCGCGGCCAGACGAAGCGGCCGTCGTGCAGGCGGCGCACGCATAGCCACACGCCGGTCGCGTCCACCATCAACACTTTGAGGCGCGTTCCAGCACGATTGCGGAACACGAAG
>JBKJTK010000322.1:0-3491 GCA_046590875.1 Chiayiivirga sp. | reverse complement strand
CACCGCCGTCCTCATCGCCTTCGGCCTGCTGCTGGCGACCCTGCTGGCGATCACCGGTCGTGGCGGGGCGGCGTCCGAGTATCACGTCTACTACGACAACGTGACCGGGCTCGCCTACGGCGCCCCGGTGTTCTACGAAGGTTTCCGCATCGGCCAGATCTCCGGGATCGAGCCCGAACGATCGGCCAAGACGCGCTACCGGGTGGAACTCGCGCTGCGTAGCGATTGGCCGATTCCCGACGATAGCGTGGCGCAGTTGCAGTCCAGCGGCTTGCTTGCCGATATGTCGGTGGGCATTCGCGAGGGCACGAGCAAGCAGATGCTCGCGGTGGGCAGTGAGATCAAGGGCATCGCCGGAGGCGACATCTTCGGTGCAATGAATGATCTTGCCGGTGAATTGACGGTGCTGAGTCGCGAGCGCATTCGGCCGCTGATCGAGACCATGGCGACGCGCCTGGAGTCGATCAGCGGCACTATTGACACCAATCTGCCGGCGTTGGTGGCCGAGACGCAGAAGTTGATGGAGCGTCTGAATCATGCCGCGGAAGGAATCAACGGACTGGTGGACCAGCCCAATCGCGATGCGATTGCCGCCAGCCTGCGCGACGTGCGAACGGTGGCGGCCGAGTTGAAGACCACACAGGCGCGCGCCGATGCGCTACTGGTCTCGCTCAACGACACCGTTGCGGAAAACAGGCCGCAACTGCGCCAGACCGTGCTCGATCTGGAACAGACGGTCGGCGCGATCGCGCAGCGCATCGATGCGATCACGCATCACCTCGAATCCTCGAGCCGGAATATCGACGAGTTTGCACGCGAGATCCGGCGCAATCCCAATCGCCTGCTATTCACCCCATCGGCTGATGAGGTGGAGCCCGAATGAACGTCCGAATGAAAGCACTACGCGTGTTTATGCTCGCCGCCGTGTTGTCGCTCAGCGCCTGTGCCAGCGCGCCCGGTATTCCCGACACGGTGTATTTCCGCCTGCCGCCGCGTGCCGCGACGCCGCCGCTGCCCCAGGCCGCGCTGGCGCATCCGATCGTGGTCAGTACGCTGCTCGCCGACGGGCTGCATTCGGATCAGGCGATCATCTACAGCCTCGATCCGCAGGGCGCGCGGCTCAAGGCCTATCACTACCAGCTCTGGGTCGACCCGCCGGTGCGGATGTTGCAGCGGCGCATGATTGGGGCGCTGCGCGATGCGCGCGTGTCCGAGATCGTCGCGGACCGGCTGCCGAACCAGGTCGAGGCATTGCGGATCGAAGGCCGTATCGAGCGCTTCGAGCGGATTCGTACCGCGACGGGTTGGAACGTGGCGGTGACGCTATGGCTGCGTGCCGACCTGCGCAATGGCAAACCGCCGCTGGTGTTGCGAGAGTACGCACAGGAACTGCCCGCTGGGGGCACTTCGGTACGCGATTCAGTCAACGCGATTGGCGCCGCGCTGGACCGGATCTATGCCGACTTCATCCGCGATCTGGCGGCAGCCGGGCAGCGTGGCTGAGTCCGGGCTCGCCGCACTCGGTGTCGATCAGCGCGAGCGGCTGGCGGCGCTGGGTTACGAGTTGCTGAGCCTGCGCGCGGACACCCCCCGTGGCGAGAGTACGGACACGATGGGGCCGAGCGCGCGGTCGATGGTATCGATCGCGGCCGTGTCGCAGCCGCGTCTAGTGCTGCAGGTGGCCAATGGCACGCCGTTTTCCGGTGCCCACAGCACGCTGTTCCGCGCGCTGGTCGCGGCCCTCGGCCTGCGCGAACACGAGGTCACGTCTTTCGCAATCGCAAGTGTGCCGACGCTGGCCTTCGGCGTGCCGGCAGGCGTCGATGCGATGGCGTTACCGACGCCGGAACAGTTGCGCGACGCGCGTGCCAAGCGCGATCTGTGGCCCGTGCTGCGCAGATTGCGACGACAACTGCTGCAGGCCGAGGTCCGATCCGGATGAACGCGCAGGCGCGCGAGTCGTTGCCGGCGCTGCGCGCGATGCGCGAGTCGGATTTGGAACGGGTCTCGGCGATCGAACAGCAGTCCTACCCGTTTCCCTGGACCGACGGCATCTTTCGCGATTGCCTGCGCGCCGGCTACGGCTGCTGGGTGCTGGAACAGGTCGACCGCATCATCGGCTACGGAATACTCAGCGTCGCGGCCGGCGAGGCGCACGTGCTCAACGTCTGCGTGACGCCGACGGCACAAGGTGCGGGCCATGGCCGACGGATGATGAAGCGTCTGCTGGATCTCGCGCGCTGGCATCGCGCCGAGCGCGTGTTTCTCGAAGTGCGGCCGAGCAATGCACGTGCGATCGCGCTGTACCACGACATCGGATTCAACGAGATCGGGCGGCGACCAAATTACTACCCAACCGTTAATGGCCGCGAGGACGCGCTGGTGATGGCGATCGAACTGCTGTCGGACTTGCCGTTCGGGGCGTGATCATTCGGGGCGAAAACCGGCCGTTCCCGGCGACTCAGCGCTTCGCCCAGGGTTCGGGCCGCGGCCCGAACACACCGCTTGCGCGCGCGGCGGGGCGACGGCGCAGGCGATCGCGGTACTGCATCAGCACCGGATACTCATCCAGCGCGTGCACCAGATAGAGCAGTTGCAGGGCGTGCCCGATCAGGATATCCGGCAGGCTGAAACGCTCACCGAGCAGGTAGTTGTGGCGATGCACATGGCGCGCGAGCGTCACCAGCAGAGGATTCAGCGCCACCATTGACTCGCGTCGGCGGTCTTCGTTGGGTGTCAGTGCGGCGTGGTTGAACACCTGGAACGCCGCCGAATCGAAGGTCGAGGCGGAGAAGAACAGCCACGAAAGGTAGGTGGCGTACTCCGCGGAGTCGCGCGACACCATCAATTCGGATTCAGGAAACGCGTCCACCAGCAGTTGGCAGATCGCCCCGGATTCCCAGTGCGCGACGCCGTCGATTTCCGCCGTCGGCACCAGGCCGAACGGATGCAGCGCCAGGTAGGCGTCGCCGCGATGTTCGCCACCGGCATAGTCGAGGCGATGCTCGTCGATCGAGATGCCGAGTTCGTGCGCCAGCCAGCGCACGCGGCAGCTGCGGTCGAAGGGCACGAACGAATAGAGCTTCAGCTGCGCGCTCACCGCGGTGGATTCCCCCGAATCGATGAATGCCATTCTGCGCCGCCGCGTCGGTGGCGCCAAGCGCTGGTTTCAGGCCGCGACGAGGCGGTCATGCTGTTCGCGCAACGCGCCGAGCTGGATACTCCAGTCGTTCAGGCGCTGACGCTCCTGCGCCACCACCATGGCCGGTGCATTGGCGACGAACGTCTCGCTGGCCAGTTTGCCGCGGCACTTGCCGATCTCGCCCTCGATTCGCTTGATCTCCTTCTCAAGGCGCGCGCGTTCGGCGCCGAGATCGATCAGGCCGGCGAACGGAATCGTCAGGCCCAGGCGGCCCCCGGCGGCGGCGGCCGGTGCATAGCCGTCGAGCCACGCGATCGATTCGAGCCGCGCCAGGAACACCAGTTGCGCC
>JBKJTK010000320.1:0-17229 GCA_046590875.1 Chiayiivirga sp. | reverse complement strand
CGCAGGTTCAGTGCGCGACCGTCGCCGAGCTCGACCAGCTCCGCTGGGGTCGCGTACGCATCGGAAATCACCTCACTGTCCGAGTTGTTGCCGTGAGCAACGGCGAACAGGCCTGCAAACATCGTCATGATCAACAGCGCAACGAGTAGTGAACGCACGTGGATTCTCCAGTATCTGTCGCTGATGGTGGAGGCTGGCAGCCGGAGCATTCGATATGAGCGCAACGGATCGTCATCCAGCGTTGGAGGGCCCGGTCAGATGAGAGTTCTTCGTGCGACCCGGCTCGGTCGCTTGATTGGGCGACAACCGGGCACTAGCGGTCGTTCAATCGTTGCACTGAGAGGCAGGGCCAATCACTTCACCAGCTGCGGCGTGGCCACCGGCACGCGCACACCCAGAAGATCGCCGACGAGCGTCCTACGTACCAATGCGTGATAGCTGAGCAGGCAAAGTCCGAATGTCGCCAGTACCGAGGCCGCGAACTTGAGGCCCCAGGGCAACTCGACGTCCAGCAAACGGTACTGGATTTCGAACAGGATCGGCAGGTGCACGATGTAGGTCCAGTAGGATGCATCCGAGAGGTAGCGCAGCACGGCATTGCCGCGATTCAACAAGGACCTTCCGGCGACCAGGCAGACGACCGTCATCCACACGCTGATGTAGGCCTCGAGCAAAGCAATCAGCGGGGACGCGGAAGGATCCTCGGCACTCGGCGATTGCCGGTTCAACAAGTACCAGAATGCGCCATAGAGCAGCAGGCTGGCCGCGAGCAACCAGGGCGCGATCGGCCGCAGTCGCTCGATCATCTTTTCGTGGCCAAACAGCAGATAGCCCAAAGCGAAGAACGGGCCATAGAAACCGAAGGCCCAGAACTGCGGAATGAAACTCTCCGGCGCAGGGTTCGGCGCGCTGACGGAGGCAAGCGCCGGCACCAGGAGCAAGGGCAACAAGCCAAGCAGCCAGGTGGGGCTCAGGCCGCGCACGAATCTTCCGAGTTTCTCCAGTTCGAAGTTCTTCGCTGACCACACCAGGACGTAGAAGAACAACAAGTAGTAGAGAAACCACAGGTGACTCGTGCCGGGCAACTGCTCAGGCAGACCGCCCGTCTGGGAAAACTGCCGGATGACTGCGAGCAATGGCGATGGATTTTGTACCGTCGCCGCAGCTTGCAGCGTGCTGTGCTTCAGGGCTGCATATACCAGGGGCCAGAAAATCAGGAGCGGCAGCGCGATGCGCTTCAGGCGATTGCGAAACAGCCCGCCCATCCCGAGTTTGGCCACCAGCATGGCGGCAAAGAATCCGGCGATGAGAAAGAACAGCGGCATGCGAAACAAATGCAGGAACCAGATGCACAGGTCGACGCCGACCGATTGCTCGCGATCCGCGGTCGGAAAGAACGCGTGTGCGAGCGGGCTGTAGGCCAGGGCCGCGTGGAACAACACGCCCGAGAACATGGCGAGCGCCCGCAGGTTGTCCAGGTAGTGAAAGCGGCCCGGAGACGACATGACGGCGACTCAGTAGAAGGCTTGCTTGCGGCAGTGCACCCAGCCGGTGGCAACCAGCACCGCGATACTCGCCACTATTTGTGCGAGCAGGATGGACACGGCAGGCAGGCTCCAGACGATGCTTTCGGTCTTCACGTAATCGCTGATCTCGGGGATCTGCCCAAGCAACATCATGAAGGGATTGATCAGGGTCATGCTTCCGATCATGGCAAACGTGTTCCAGCCTTCCGATTCCACCGCCATCGCGACACTCAGCGAGATCGTGTAAGCCAGCGCCACGAAGCCAAAGATCAGGATCGAGAAGACGATCAGCCCATCGGGCAATGGCGTGAACGCGATCACGGCAATGGTTCCGATCAACATGATCAGGAAGGGCACGAAAAACGTCACCAGGTTGCCGAGCAATTTCGCGAGATAGAAGTCCAGCGGCGTGAGCGGCAAGCTCATCACGAACGCCAGGGTGTGCTCCTTGCGTTCGGCCAGCAACGAAGTGGAAATGGAAAAGCACGCGGCGGCCACCAGGACGACGATCAACAGCAACGAACCAAGATAGAAGCTCCAGCCCTTGGCCATGCCAATCAGGCAAAGCGCGAAGATGCCCGCGGTCACATAGGCCGCAAGCTGTTTCTGGAACAAGAGCCAGTCTTTCGCGATCAACAGCTTGATCACGGGCAGGTTGAGTTTCGAGAGCTTCATGTCACACCTCCAGCGCGTACCGTTGTGACGAAAATATCTTCGAGGCTCATGGCTTCGCTGCTGCGGATTTCCAAACCCTGCGCTTGCAGGCGGTCGAGCAGGCCATCGCTGTAACGGCGCACTTTCAATTCCACCAAAGATCCGTTCTGACGCGTCGAGGCTATTTCAGGCCAATCAATTCCGTTGGCCGGCCACGAGCCCTGACAGACGATCCGGCGCCAGGCGTCGAGGAAGGACTCCTTGTCCTTGGACTCGAGCAGGCGACCCTCGTGGACGAAGCTGATCGTGTCCGCCAATTGTTCGATGTCCCGCGTGTTATGCGAGGAAAACAGCACGCTGCGGGCATCGTCGCGCAGGATGTCTGCGAGCGCCTGCAGTACTTCGTCGCGCGCAACGGGGTCGAGACCCGTCGTCGGCTCGTCGAGGAGCAGTAGCTTGGGTCGACGGGCAAAGTTCAGCATCAGCAGGGCCTTAACCCGCTGTCCATGCGAGAACCCGGCAAGCTTCTGTTCCGCACGCAAATCGAACCGACGCAGCAGGTCGGCGGCATAGGCTTCATCCCAGCCCGGATAGATCGAGCGTACGAAATCCATGTGCCATCGCAAAGTCTGGCTCTTGTACAGGCGCATGTCTTCCGAGGCGAATCCGAGTTCCTTCTTGACCGCAACCTGCTGCGCCGGCATCGCACGGCCGAGCACCTCGATGGTGCCGGCGTCGGCCCGCGCTAGTCCGCTGAGGATGCGCAACAAGGTGGTCTTGCCGGCGCCATTGGCGCCCACCAGCCCCATGATCTGCCCCTCGGGCATGCTCAGGGTGATGTCCTGGAGCGCAAAGTTCTCATAGCGTTTGGTCACCCCGGACAGGGTGAATGCGGCGGTCATGTCGTGGGTCCTTCGGAGGAATTGGGAGCCGGATCGGGCTGCTCTTCAGCGAGCAACTCCCGGATCTCGTTTCGGGAAATGCCGAGCCGCGCGGCACAGGTCAACATGGCGTCAAAGTGCTGGGTAAATTCGGCGCGCAGCAGGTTCGTAGGCAGGTCCGAAGACTCGGCCACGAATGAGCCCATGCCGTGCCGGGTCACAATGATTCCGGCGAGCCCGAGTTCCGTGTAGGCGCGTTTTACCGTGATCACACTGACCCGGCTGGCGCTCGCCAATTCGCGAATAGACGGCAACGCCTGCCCCGCGTGCCAGTCGCCGGCCATCACCTTGGCGGTGACTTGGTCGACAATCTGCTGGTACATCGGCGTGTTGTCAGCGGTCGACAGAAAGAGTTCAGCGCTCACCGCACCCTGCTGTGCATACTTGATATGCACAGTATGCACAGTTGATGGAGCGCTGTATAGGGTCAGCAAAAAAGCAATGGCCGACCAGAGCCAAAGATGTGGCCCTGAAGCGTCTGGCTCCCACAGCTAAATGCAGAAACATCAGCCTTGCTTCGGCCGAGCGCTCGAATGGCTGCTTTGGGTCGAGGCTGTTTGCAAACTTTCAGCCTCCCGCGAAATTGTCTCCTACGCCGTTCCAAACGATTCGCGAAACTCGAGTGCGCCAGGATCCGCGTACGGGCGCGAATTCGATCATTTTTTCCGCGCCTGATTGCACTCCCGAGTTTTCGCACAGCCTCGGTCGTTAGCCGCCGGCCAGGTCGTCGCCAGCGGTGGGCAGTTCCGACGGCGAAACTGTTCAATGCTGTTGGCAAATGATGGTCAGTTCATTGGCAATACGCACTCAGCTTTCGGCGCGAAGCGTCGGCGGGCAGTTGGGCCAGAGGGCGGGATTGCCAACGATGTCGGGCAACGACTCGAAGCTGTGGCCAAACACGCCTCCGCAACGTCAGGCGCGCGGACACTCGGCCGGCAACGTCGCGATCAGCTTCGCGGCTTCGTCCGCGCTCACCGGCTGCAACGTCGCGCCACTGCGATCGAACAGCACGCGCCACGCACCGTCGGCATCCTGGATCCACGTCGAGACAAAGCTGCCCACGCGAAATCGCGATTCGGCCGGGGCCTCGGGATTCTCGATCCAGGCTGGTCCCGACGACAACGCGAGGCCCGACTCGCCACCGATGCTCACGAAACCCGGATGCCAACGCAGTCGTAACTTGCCCTCGACGATTGGCTTCCACTCCTGCATCACCGTGGCGTGGCCGCGCAGCGGACTGTCGCTGCCGGCCTGAAATACGGTTTGCGCATGGACGTGTTCGGCGAACGCGGCTGCGTCGTGCTGCTCCACCGATTTCGCGAAGCTGCGCTCGCGGTTCCAGACTTCGCACTCAGCCGCACTCATCGTCGCGACGGGCGCAGGTTCGGGTGTCCGACCGGGCGGCGGATTTTCCGCGGCGAGCACCGGGGCCGACGCGGCGAACGACAGTGCAAACAAAAGGAACGAGGGCTTCATGCAGGAACTCCCGAGCGAACAGCCACGCACATTGCGCGAATCGAAAGGCGGCGACCAGCCTGTCGATTGCGCTGCGCGCCAGAGAGTATTCTTCCTGCGCCAATTCGTTGGCTAACCTGTCAGTCACGGGAGTCTGGAGCCTTGCCGCAACGCGAGCCTGCCATTTCGCAACGATCTCTTGGCGCTGCCACGATCGATGCGTTGCCCGATGCACTCGCGGCGCTCGCGTGCGCCGTGGCCTGGCGCGCGCCCGAGGCGCTCGGCTTCGACCTGTTGATGGCCACTGCGCCGCTGTATTTCATCGAACTTCCACTCGCGATCGGGTTCGCGTTTGCCGATTCGTGGCGGGTACCGGGCGAATTCCTGGATACGCGCCGCAAGCTGCGGCGCATCGTGATCCCGACACTCTTGCTCGGCTGGTTGTGCTGGATGCTGTTCGGTATCAGCGGACTGCTCGCGATAGCGTGGCTGGGCGGCCTCTCGCTGTGGCGACTGCTGCGCGAAGGCGAGGATCGACGGCCGCCGCCGACCGGGCGTTGGCTGGTGATGAAGCCTCGCGAGAACGGGACGGAGCACTGGTTGACGCGCACGCGGCCCACTCGCAGCGAACTCGGCCCGGGCGCGTGGATCGTGCCCTGCGCGCACAACCAGTTCCTGCCGGGCGTCACGATTTTTGTCTGGGTCGGATTGATGCTGTTGCTGGGGTCGGGCGTCGAGATTCCACCGCTCGGGGCCACCGTCGCCTATGCGCAATCCGTGGGCTGGACCTTGACTCCGATCGGCTCGGAGGTCCCGGCGCATGCGGCGCTGGCGGCGGGCGCCGCCTTGTTCGCCGCGCGAACCCTGAGCCATTTCGACGATGTCGGAGAACCGCCACTGTCCGACGTCACGATCGAGAACGATAAAGTATTGCGTGAGGTCATCGAAAAAGTCGAAGGACGCAAGCCCTCAAAGCGCAAAACCCGCAGGAGTTAGTTCGTCGCCAGCAGGCCCGCAAGCGCGAGTCGATAGCGCGCCTCGATTACCTCGCGCTGGCGATGCCGGCCCCCCTGCACCACGCGTTCGCCGCCGACGTAAACGTCGCGGACCAGATTGCGATTGCCACTGAAGATCCAGCGGTCGAGCAGATTCGAAGGCAACGCGCTGGCAAGTTCCGGCGCGGTGTCCTCCAGTACGATGAAATCGGCGCGCGTACCGGGCGTACGGCTGTCTGCTCCACTGTTTTCGGAATCAGCGCCCTCGAACCGGCCTACCGACTGCATCGTGCCGCGCGCGCCGCCGCTCAGCGCATGCGCGTACAGGCATTCGCCACTGCTGCTCATATGCGGCAACACCGCGATATTGCGGCGCCGCGCCGCGAGGCGTTGGCCGTACTCGAGCCAGCGCAGTTCCTCCACCGGCGACACCGAGATATGGCTGTCCGAGCCCACGCCCCACTGTCCGCCCGCATCGAGAAAAGTCCGCAACGGAAACAGGCCATCGCCGAGATTCGCTTCGGTGGTGGTGCAGATCGCGACCGTCGCGCCGCGCTCGGCCAGCGCGCGCGTCTCGTCCGGCGTCATGTGGGTGGCGTGCACCAGGGTCCAGCGGAAGTCGACCGGCATGTTGTCCAGCAACCATTCCACCGGACGCGCATTGCGCAGCGCGAGGCAGTCCTGCACTTCGCCGATCTGCTCCGCGATGTGGATGTGGACCGGCGCGCTGTTGGGAAGTTGAGAAATCACGGCCTTCATCGCATCCGCTGGTACGGCGCGCAGGCTGTGCAGTGCGCAACCCAAATTTACGCGCACGTCGATATGGGGCATCAGACGATCGAACAGGCGAAGGTACCCATCGACATCGTGCCCAAATCGACGCTGGCGCTCGCTCAGCGCGCGCCCGTCGAAACCGCCCTGCATGTACAGCGTCGGCAGCAAGGTGAGGCCGATGCCGGTTTCGCGCGCGGCCTCGATCAACGCCAATGACATCGCTGCCGCATCGGCGTAAGGCTTGCCGTCGGGCGCATGGTGCAGATAGTGGAACTCGCAGACCGAGGTGTAGCCGGCTTCCAGCATCTCCACGTACAACATCGCGGCGACATCGCGCAGCGTCTCGGGCGTGAGCTTGGCCGCAAAGCGATACATCACCTCACGCCAGGTCCAGAAACTGTCCTCGGGATTCGTCTGCCGTTCCGCGAGTCCGGCCATCGCGCGCTGGAACGCGTGCGAATGCAGATTCGGGATGCCGGGCAGTACCCAGCGGCCCAGCCGTTGCGCATCGACTCCGTCGCACTTGGAATCGGGCGCAACCTGGAGGAAATGTCCACTCGCTGCAGCATCGCTGCCGACAGCGAGGCGCACATTGCGATGCCAGCCGTCACTCAGCCAAGCGTGTTCTGCGAAATAGGGCGTCATGCGCGCATTCTGTCCTGATCGCTACCAAAGGCGAAGCAGTATCGTCCCGGCGGCGGGATAGAATTGCTGTCACTCCGAACGTTTTTTTGCGCATGACCCTCACCTCGCAGCACGCATTGCCTTGGGATGGCCTGATCGTGGACGTACGCCTCGCCACTCTGCGCGACGACGTCGATGCCGCCTATGGTGCGATCGAATCCGCGGCACTAGGCTGGAAGGATGGCCGCATCGTGTTCGCCGGCCCCCAAACGGACCTGCCGGGCGCAGCGCAAACGCTAGCGAACCACATCGAATCCGCTGGCGGCGACTGGATGTCGCCCGGCCTGATCGACTGCCACACCCATCTCGTGTTCGGCGGCGAGCGGGCGGGAGAATTCGAACAACGGCTGCATGGCGCGAGCTACGAGGCGATCGCGCGTGCCGGTGGCGGCATCGTGTCGAGTGTGCGCGCCACGCGCGAAGCGAGCGAAGACGAGCTGCTGGCGATGAGTCTGCCGCGCGCGCGCGCGTTGCGCAACGATGGCGTCACCACCCTGGAGATCAAGTCCGGCTACGGCCTCGATACCGCGAACGAACTCAAGATGCTGCGCGTCGCGCGCCGCATCGGGATCGAACTTGGCATCGAAGTTCGCAGCACGCTGCTGGGCGCGCACGCGCTACCACCGGAATTCGCCGGCCACGCCGATGCCTATATCGATCTGGTCTGCGACGAAATGCTGCCAGCGGCGGCGGCAGAAGGCTTGGCCGATGCGGTCGACGCCTATTGCGAAGGCATCGGCTTCTCGCCGGCGCAGACGCGGCGCGTGTTCGCGGCCGCACGCGCGCAGGGCTTGCCCGTGAAGCTGCACGCCGACCAACTCAGCGATCTCGGCGGCGCCGCGCTGGTGGCGGAGTTCGACGGACTAAGCGCGGATCACGTCGAATTCACCAGCGAGGCCGGCGTACGCAGCATGGCGCAACACGGCAGCGTGGCGGTGCTGTTGCCCGGCGCATTCTTGTGTCTGCGCGAAACCAAGCTGCCGCCGATCGATCTGTTCCGTCGGCACGGCGTACCGATGGCCGTTGCCACCGATTGCAATCCCGGCACCTCGCCGTTGTTGTCATTGCGACTGGCGATGAATCTCGCCTGCACCCTGTTCCGACTCACACCCGAAGAGGCACTCCACGGCGCGACGCGCCATGCCGCGCGTGCGCTGGGTCTGGATGATCGCGGCAGGCTTGCCGTCGGACAGCGCGCCGACTTCGTGCGCTGGAGCGTGACTCGACCGGCCGAACTCAGCTATTGGCTGGGAGGTGAACTGGTACGCGCGGTGTGGTGCGGGGGCGAGCGCGTGGCCTGAGCGCGCCACCTGAAACGCGAAACCCCGCTGTCGCGGGGTTTCGTCGAATTTCCTTTGCCGAACTCGCGCGAATCAGGCTTTCCTTTTCGCGGGCGCCGACTTCGCAGGTGCGGCCTTGCTTGGGGCGGACTTCGCCGGCGCCGCCTTCTTGACCACGGCGGCCTTCGGCGTAGCAGCCGTTTTCGTCACGGCGGCGGTGGTGCCATGTGGACGCGCATTGCCATAGCTGGAAACGCTGCGCTTGCCCTTTGCGGTCTTTCTGTCGCCCTTGCCCATCTTGAACTCCTAAATTCTTCGGTCTATCGGGGGCGCGTAGCCTACCATCCGGCGCGCTCCGGCAGAACCGGCGAGCGTGAGAAATCAGGCCCTGCGCGCGGCGTCGATGATCATTGCGCGCGGCGCAACCGCCGCGTGGCTCAGTCGCAGATTGATCAGATGCGCCGCCGCAACGGCGAGCCCACCGGCCACCATCACCACCACGTGGCCCATCGAATGGTTGTGCAGCGGGGTGAAGGAGCCGATCCAGATCAACGCCAGTCCCGGAATCAGCACCATCCAGGCACGAAACGCGCGATGCCGCCGGTAGCCGTAGCTCAGTACCGCGACGCCGAGCAGGGTCGCAAACACGGTGAAGGCCTGATCGATATCGACCAGCGCGAATCCGCCCAGCCCCAGCGCCGGCAGCGCCGCGATCACAATCGGGAGCAACGCGCAGTGCACGGCGCAGAGCACCGAACCGAGCGCACCGACCCGATCGCCCGCCGCCGCCAGCGCATTCGGCGTGGAGCGACCTGCCACCGTGACTTTGGATGGGCTGCGCGACATATGAAATAATATAACATACGTCTGACTCAATTCGCCAGCCCGATCGGCGCCTTCCGCTGAACGGCGTTGTAGCAGCCACTCCCAGGGAAATCACATGAAGTTTCGTTCGTACGCTGCCTTCCACTGGGTGCTGGTCTCCGTCATGACCACCGCGCAAGCGGCGAGTGCCGAGAGTGGCCAGCACGATCACGAGCGCGCCAAAACGCTAGACGAACTTGTTGTCACTGCCTCGCCGCTGCAGCCGGGCAGCGAGGACGTGGTGCAGCCGGTGACCGTGATTGCAGGCGAGGAGCTCGACGCCAAAAAGGCCGGGACGCTGGGGGAAACGGTGGCGAAAGAAGTCGGGGTGCAGTCCTCGTTCTTCGGTGCCGGCGTGGGGCGCCCGATCATCCGCGGCCAGGACGGCGCGCGGGTACAGGTGCTGGAGGGCGGCATCGGCGCGCTTGATGTCTCCACCGTCAGCGCCGATCACGCGGTCACGATCGAACCGTTTCTCGCCGACCAGATAGAGATCCTGAAAGGTCCGGCCACGCTGTTGTACGGCAGCGGTGCGGTGGGCGGTGCGGTCAACGTGGTCGACGGTCGCATTCCCGAAACATTGCCCGACGCTGCGATTAGCGGTCGAGCGGAGCTGCGCGGCAGCACCGGCGCGGACGAACGCACCGGTCTGTTGCGGCTGGACGGTGGCAGCGGCGCGTTTGCCTGGCACGCCGATGCGTTTCGGCGCGAGACCTCGGACTACGAGATTCCGGGATTCGCGGAGAATGAACACGCGCACGATGGCGAAGGCGAGGCACATCAGGAAGAAGAGGAACGCGGCGCCTTCGGCACGCTTCCCAACACCTCACTGCAGACCGAAGGCGGCGCCCTGGGCGGATCGTGGGTCGGCGGCCGCGGATTCTTCGGCGCATCGGTCAGTACCTACCGCAGCAACTACGGCATCCCCGGCCACGCGAACGAAGATGAAGACGAGCCCGCGGGGGATGAACACGAAGAGGAAATCGTGCGCATCGATCTGGAGCAACTGCGCTATGACTTCAAGGGTGCGCTGATCGAGCCATTCGCCGGCACCGAATCGCTGCGCTTCCGGTTCGGACGCAACGACTACAAACACGTCGAGCTCGAAGGCGACGAGATCGGAACGCGCTTCGACAACCAGGGCTTTGAGGGCCGCATCGAACTCGTACACGCACCACTCGCCGGATGGCGCGGCGCCACGGGCTTGCAGTTCGGGCAACGCGACTTCGAGGCGATCGGCGCAGAGGCATTCGTGCCGCCGTCGGCGACGGACGATGTCGGCGTGTTTCTGCTGGAGGAACGCGACCTCAAGCGCTGGAAGTTCGAACTCGGCGCTCGCTACGACCAGGTCGAGATCGCTCCCGAGGGCATCGCCGGACGCGATTTCAGCGCGGTGAGCGCATCGCTCGGCGCGATCTGGCGCGCAACCGAGGCCCTGCATTTCAGCGCTGGTTTCGACCGAGCCGAACGCGCACCGAGCGCGGAGGAACTGTTCTCCAACGGTGCGCACGTCGCGACGGCCAGCTTCGAGATCGGCGATGCCTCGCTGGACAGCGAAGTCGCGAATCAGCTCGAACTGGGCGCGCACCTGCATGTCGGTACGCTGACCGCGAAACTTGCGGTGTTCGAGAATCGCTACGACGATTACATCTATCTCGACGATGCCGGTACCGAACAAGACGACCTGCCGCTGCGTCTCTGGACCCAGGGCGATGCCACCTTCCGCGGACTCGAAGCTGAAACGACCCTACGCCTGACTGAGAATGCCAGCGGCCGTTGGGATCTGCGCTTCTTCGGCGACAAGGTCCGCGCCTCGCTCGACGCCGGCGGCGCACTGCCGCGCATCGTACCGGCACGCATTGGCGGCGGGTTGAAGTGGGAACGCGAAGGTTGGCGCGCGAGCATGGGTGCAATCCGACACGCAGACCAGGACAGGGTCGCGGCGCTCGAGGAGTCGACCGCAGGCTACACTCTCGTCGATGCGCATATCGCCTATCACTGGGATGGTGCGCGCGTCGGCTGGGAAGTTTTTGTCGACGGCAACAACCTCACCGACCGCGAGGCGCGTGTGCACACTTCGTTCCTGAAAGACCTGGCGCCGCTGCCGGGACGCAGTATCGCCTTCGGCGTGCGCGCGTTTTTCTGAGTTGCACGAAGGCCCGCGAAACTTGCTCCCCCTCCTTCAAAGGCGGGAGGAAAGCAGCGTTGTGCGCGGCTCGGAAGCCCTCTCCTTGAAGGAGAGGGTTGGGAGAGGATGGTGGTGATCTGTCGCAACCACGAACACCATCCTCTCCCCTGCCCTCTGCTTGAAGGAGAGGGAGAAAAAGCGATTCACGATTCCTCGAATTCTTCCTCATCCTCCGTTGGCATCGCCGCCGGATCGGGTTCGCGTTCGCGCATCATGTCCGGGTCTTCCTCGACCGGGTTTGCATCGCCGCCTTGCGCCGCTTCTCGCACGGCCTGCTGCTCGCTGGTTTCCTCGCCAAGGTGATACGCGGCGAAGCCCGGCAGCACCACTTGATTCAACGCCATGCCGATCACACGCCCGAACACCGGCGCGACGATCTCGCGTTCAATATTGTTGATGGGATCTATCACCGTACCTAGTTTTTGGCCCTTCTGCACTCGCTGCCCCAGTTGCACCTCGGTCAGCAGCAAGCCGCCCGCGTTCGAGCGTACCCAGACCGAATCGTAGAAGAACGGTTGCGGTTCCTCCCACATCGGCCGATCGCGGGTCATGCCGAGTTTGTGCAACAGGGTCTGGATCGCCTGCACGCCGTGCGCGATTTCCGCCGGTTGCAGCTGACCGGGCCCGCCGACCTCGAACGTTACGGAAGGAATCCCCGCTTGGGTCGCGGCGACCCGCAACATGCCCTTGCTGCCGTCGGAGTGCAGCACCGTGGTGGCACCGAAGCCGCGGGTGAACTCCAGCACTTCGGGCAGGGTGAGATTGGCGCGCACCTGCGGCAGGTTGCTGCGATCGAACGAGCCGGTGTGGAAGTCCACCAGTGAATCGCAATGCCTCACCACGTTAACAAAAAAACTGTAGGCGATGCGCGAAGCGATGCTGCCGTAACGCGAACCGGGAAAAAACCGATTGAGGTCGCGCCGATCCGGTAGGTAGCGCGAATTACGGGTGAAACCAAACAGATTCACGATCGGCACGCCGACCACAGTGCCACCCAGTTGGCTGGGGTCGACTGCGTTGATGACGCGCCGCACGATTTCAACGCCGTTGAGCTCGTCGCCGTGGATCGCGGCGGTCAGGCAGAGCACCGGTCCCGGCCGGATGCCGTGTACCACCGTGACCGGACTGATGACCTCGCCGCCCGCGAAAGATTGACTCGCGTTCCATTCAATTTTCGCGGTAGCGCCGGGCAGCACTTCGCTGTCGAGAATCTTGAACGGTGGCACCATCGGCGGGCCGATAAACGCTTTGGAGCCGGGATCACCCGATGCGATCAGACGTGGCGGCCCGACACTTTCCGGTGGCCACGGCGGGATGGTCAGGGGTTCGGGAGCGGGTGCGGGTACCGGTACGGGCTCCATCGCTGTGGGTGCGGACTTCGGCTTGGGTACCAGCGGCACGGCGCTGGGAGGCGGCGGTTGGATTTCGGGCGGGAAGTCTTGCGCCGATAGCAGTCCGGCTCCACCCAGCAACGCTATCGCCAGGCATATCGCCGCAAGATGTCCTCGCAAGGGATCTTTCTTAGCGCTCATCGCTGCATTTTGCGCACAGACCATGCACTTCCAGCGTCTGCGCCTGCGGCCGGAATCCCAGCGCGCGCGCCTGCTCGTTGAGCAGACTGGTGACGCGCTCGTCTTCCAGCTCCACCGCCGAATGACAGTGATCGCAGATCAGGAACGGCACTGAATGCTGCACTCGCGGCTGATGACAGCCGACGAAGGCGTTGATCGATTCGAGCTTGTGGATGAAGCCATGTTCGAGCAGGAAATCGAGCGCGCGATACACCGTTGGCGGCGCCGCAGGGCCCTTGTCGTCGCGGATCAGGTCGAGCAGATCGTAGGCCTTGACCGGACGCTGCGCATCCGCGACCAGACGCAGGACGCGTTCGCGCAACGGGGTCAGGCGCAGACCGCGTTCCTCGCACACCGCGGCAACTTCGCGCAGATAGCCCACCGCATCGTGGACGTGATTATCCGGGTGCGAACAGGTCTGGTCGGCGGCGTGGCGGTGCGCAGTCATCGGGCTGAATCATAACATCGCGTGCTTGCCCTCCCCTTCCAGGGGAGAAGTACGGCGGCACTAGCCGCGCGCGGCAATCAATTCCAGCGCCGCATCAATGCGCTGCAATGCTCCTTCGCGTCCGCACAGAAAAACCGTGTGCTCGATCGACGGGGACACCTGGGTGCCGGTGATCGCGACGCGAAGCGGTTGCGCCACCTTCCCCATACCAAGACCGAGCTGCTCTGCCGCACCGCGCAGCGCGGCATCGACCGCCGCCGGCGACCACTCCGGGGCATTCGCCAGCGCGTCGCGCGCGCCACGCAGCGTGTCGCTGGCGCCGACGAGATGTTTGCTCACCGCGGCCTCGTCGTAACTCTCGACGCCCAGGTACCAGAGCCGCGCGCGCTCGGCCATTTCCTTCAGGGTCTTGACCCGATCGCGCAGCGCGACGATCACATCGGCGGGTTCCGGCCCGGTTTCCGGATCGATTCCCGCCGCGCGCAAATGCCAAACGAAATGTGTCGCCAGTTCCAGCGGATCGTCGGTCTTGAGGTAATGCTGATTGAGCCAGGCGAGCTTGTCGAAGTCGAATCGCGAAGCAGCCTTGTTGACGTCGTCGACCTGGAACAAGGAGATCATCTCCTCCCGGGAGAATATCTCCTGATCGCCGTGCGACCAGCCAAGCCGAACGATGTAGTTCAGCAGCGCGTGCGGCAGATAACCGTCATCGCGGTACTGCATCACGCTGACAGCGCCGTGGCGCTTGCTCAGCTTCGCACCGTCCGCGCCGTGGATCATCGGCAAGTGTGAAAATGTCGGTGGCGTCGCGCCGAGCGCGTGGTAGATATTGATCTGGCGCGGAGTGTTGTTGATATGGTCGTCGCCGCGCACCACGTCGGTGATCTTCATGTCGATATCGTCGACCACCACCGCGAAGTTGTAGGTCGGATAATCGTCGGAGCGCCAGATGACCAGATCGTCGAGTTCCTGGTTGCTCCACTCGATTCGCCCGCGCACCTTGTCCTCGAACACCACCGAGCCTGCATCCGGATTGCGGAAGCGGATCACCGCGGGTGCACCGGCCGGGATGGGTTCGTTACGCGCCCGGCAGTGGCCGTCGTAGCGCGGCTTGGTGCCGGCGGCCATCGCGGCCTCACGTAGCGCGTCGAGGCGCTCTCTGGAGCAATCGCATCGATAGGCCTTGCCGGCCTTAATGAGATCGTCGGCGGTCTGGCGGTAACGCGGCATGCGCAAGGTCTGGTAGTACGGGCCTTCGTCGTAGTCGAGCCCGAGCCACTGCATGCCTTCGAGGATGGCATCGACGGCCTCTTGCGTGGAGCGCTCGCGATCGGTGTCCTCGATCCGCAGGATGAACTCGCCGCCGCGGCGCTTGGCTTCGAGCCAGCAGTACAGCGCGGTGCGCGCGCCGCCGATGTGCAGGTATCCGGTGGGACTGGGGGCGAAACGGGTGCGGCAGGGCATGGCGTCACGGATGCGGGCAAGCGGGCGCGGATTCTAGCAGTGGCCCGCGTGCAGTGGCCCGCGCGGGCTTCTGCTACTTCGACGCGGAGATGACAATCCCGCTGCCTGCCGGGACCTGAACCCGGCGTTCGCGACGCTTGGCCCCGACCTCGCCCGACCGTAAGATGGCGCCTCTTTCGCAAACGCTACCGGAGACACGCGATGTTGAAGCGATTCCTCATACTGGCAGGTCTTGCCCTGCCGACGTTCGCGCTGGCGCAGGAAGCGGCCGCGCCCGCCACGGTCGCACTGCCCGCGCCGGCCACCGCAACCGTGGCCGCCGCCGGTCCGCGCGTCGCGCTGCACACCAACCAGGGCGACATCGTGCTGGAACTGGACCCGGTCAAGGCGCCGAAGTCGGTCGAGAATTTCCTTCAGTACGTCAAGGATGGCCACTACAACGGCACCACGTTCCATCGCGTGATCGACAATTTCATGGCGCAAGGCGGCGGCTTCACCGCCGACCTGCAACAGAAGCCGACCCGCGCCCCGATCCAGAACGAAGCCAACAACGGCCTGTCGAACCTGCGCGGCACGGTCGCCATGGCACGCACCAGCGACCCGCATTCGGCCGCGGCGCAGTTCTTCGTGAACCTGGTCGACAATCCGCGCCTGGATTACGTCAGCGACCAGAACGGCTTCACCTGGGGCTACACCGTGTTCGGCAAGGTGGTCGAGGGAATAGACACCGTCGACAAGATCCGCGCCATCGAAACCGGCCCACAAGGTCCGTTCGCACGCGACGTCCCGAAGACCGCGGTCGTGATCGAAAGCGCCGAGGTTTTGGCGCCGGCACCGGCAGCCGCCGCAGCGCCGGCAGCGACCCCGGACGTCGACTGATCGATAACACGATGCCATCCGCGATGGGGGCCACGCGCCCCCATCGTCGGTGGCGCGCTGCGCGCGTTCGCCTTCGCAGCGCTCGGTTATGACCACCCTTTTCATTTCCGACCTGCACCTGGACCCGGAACGGCCGGCGATCACCGCGCTGTTCCTGCGGTTTCTCGAACGCGAGGCCTGCGACGCCGCCGCGCTCTACATACTGGGCGACCTGTTCGAAGCCTGGGTCGGCGATGACGACGATGGCGAACTCGCCACGGAAGTTTCCGCCGGCCTGCGTCGGGTGCGCGATGTCGGGGTACCGATCGGATTCATCCGCGGCAACCGCGACTTTCTGCTGGGCCAGGACTACGCCGAGCGCGCCAGCATGACCCTGCTTCCGGATCCCTGCGTGCTGACGCTGGGCGGCGAGCCCACCCTGCTGCTGCACGGCGACCTACTGTGCACCGATGACGAAACTTACCTCGCGTTCCGGCGCCAGGTGCGCGATCCCGCCTGGCAGCGCAATTTCCTCGCGCAGTCGCTTCCGGCGCGCAAGGCGTTCGCACAGCGCGCGCGCGCCGCGAGCCAATCGCATCAGCAAGACATGTCGCTGGCCATCGGCGACGCCAACATCGAGGCCGTTGAGGCGACGCTGCGCCACTACGGCGTGCATCGCATGATCCACGGCCACACTCATCGCCCGAACATCCACACTCACGCGGTCGACGGCCAAGCCTGCACACGCATCGTACTGGGCGATTGGTACGAACAAGGCAGCGTGCTGCGGTTGCAGGCAGACGACACCTACGAGCTGCGCGTGCTGATGCCCCCTACCGACGCTGCGGTTTCGTAGGTCGGCCTGCGCGAACGGAACCGCACTGACGATTTCGTCGTCGCCTGATGGCAGGCATACTTCTGACTCTGCGCACTCGGAGTTCGCCATGCCCACGCCGCGATGCTTGACCGTCGCCCTAGCCCAGATCGCACCCCTTTGGCTGGATCGGGTCGGCACGATTGCAAAGGTGGTGGATTGGATCGCACAGGCCAGCGCCGCCGGTGCGCGCCTGGTCGCGTTCGGCGAGGCGTTGGTGCCGGGTTATCCGTTCTGGGTCGAGCATACCGAGGGCGCACGCTTCGAATCGGCGCTGCAGAAATCGCTGTTCGCGCACTACGCGACACAGGCGGTAGTGATCGAGCGGGGCGATCTCGATCCGGTTTGCGTCGCTGCCCGCACGCACCGACTTTGGGTCGCGCTGGGCACGATCGAGCGCGTGCGCGAGCGCGGCCACAGTCTCTATTGTTCGTTGGTGGTGATCGACGACAGCGGCACGGTCCGCAATGTGCATCGCAAGCTGATGCCGACGCACGAGGAACGTCTGGTGTGGTCGCCCGGGGACGGCCACGGACTGCGCACCTTCGCGCTGGATGATTTCACCCTTGGCACGCTGAACTGCTGGGAGAACTGGATGCCGCTGGCGCGCTCGGCACTCTATGCCCAGGGTGAGGACCTGCATCTCGCCGTGT
>JBKJTK010000303.1:0-12978 GCA_046590875.1 Chiayiivirga sp. | reverse complement strand
ATGCACAGGATCGCGGGTGCCTCGCGCTCAAGCAGCGCGACAACGTCCGAGGCGAGGTGCGACGCAGATGCGGTCGTCCATTCGTAGCGCAGCGGATCGATGAGCTCCAGCAGCATTGCCATCGCCGTCTCGTCGGTCGCATCGCGCGCCGGGCAAACGAGTAGCTTCACGCGGGCTGGCAGCGCAGCGGGCGCAATCGCTGGCGCTAGCGTCGCGATCTCGTTGCGCAATTCCACCGCACGCCCCTCGGCCTTGGCTTCCTTTGCCTCGGCCAGCGCCTCGGCCTTGGCTTCCTTGGCTTCGGCCCGGGCTTCGGCTTTGGCTTCCTTGGCCCCGGCCTTGTCGTCGGCAACGAGCTGCTTCGCGCTCGCGACGCGCGAGCGACGCGCGAGCTCCTCGGCGATCTGGCGCGTGGCCTGCACGATGTACTTCTGACCTTCCTCGTCCAGTTTGTCGGCACGCAGGTCGCTGCGGGCCATCGCCAGCGCGGGCATCAGGATCTGGTCGTAGACCTGGTCCAGGCGTGCGGTTACCGCCTGATCCTCTGCGAGTTCGGCGGCCTCGTCCTGGTCGTGGGCGAGCAGCCGCTGGTAGTAGCGGATCGGAGGGTCCAGCGCCGGACGATCGCCAAGCAAGGTCTCGAAGAAACGCAGGAACGGGACGTGCTTGCCCAGCACGACGAGGCAAACCGTCAGCGGAGATGCCAGGACGAGGCCGACCGGACCCCAGAACCAGGTCCAGAATGCGACCGACACCAGCAAGGCGGCTTGCGACACGCCGATGCCGCGTCCGTACATGAGCGGTTCCACCGCCATGTTGGTGATCAGTTCCAGCACACCGAAAAGCCCGATCACCATCAAAGCAGTCGACCAGTCGCGCGAGATGAGCAGACTCAGTGCGATCGGCAGCAGCGCAGCGAGCCACGGGCCCAGATAGGGGATGTAACGGAATACCGCCGCGAAAAAGCCCCAGAGCGGGGCGTACGGCACCCCGATGATCAACAATCCCAGCATCACTGCGACGCCGAAGCCCGTGTTCACGATCAACTGCATCAGCAGGTAGCGACTGATCCGCTCGCCGGCATCGTCGAATGCCCGCGTGGTTTCCGCGAGCTGCACCTGACCCACCAAGGCAATCACGCGGTCGCGCAGGTCCTCGCGATTGATCAGCATGAAAATCATCAACACCAGCACCAGGCCGGCGTTCGCGATCGGCTCGAGCATCGGCCCGGCCACCGACCAGATGTTGGAGAGCCCGAAGGGGCCCTCCTCGGCCACGATCCTCACCGACTGCGGCTTCTCGCTACCAGCCGGGCTCGGCACCGGCGCTGGTTCCCCTTGCTCAAGCTCGCTCGCGATCCGCTGCGCGACCGCCTGCGCTTTATCAACCAAGCCCTCCCTGCCGCGAGCGCGCAGCGAGGCGATCTTGGCGTTGATGTTCTGCTCGTAGCGCGGGTAGGTGTCGATCAGGCCGGTGATCTGCCGCGTCACGGCCCAGCCGACCATGCCGGCGATGACGAGCGCGAGCAGGGTGACAAGAATCACGCCGGGCGCACGGCCGAGTCCGCGACGCTGCAGCCAGCCCACCGCGGGTGTCAACAGAAACGTCAACAGGATCGCCAGCGCCACGGGGATCAACACCACCCGGGCCCAGTAGAGAAATCCAAGCACCAGCGCCAGGCCGATCAGGATCGGCAGGGTACGGGCAATCACCGGCGTCGGAGGAGTCAAGTTTCCATCTTTGTGCTCGTATCGAACGAACAGCATAGACGGGCATCAAGCGTCCGTCGAACGACGCCACGAGGAGAGCGAGAATTCCCGGGGGGGCGATGAATCAGGGCGCGGGAGCGCGGCGATCGACCGCCACCGCGAGGCTTGGAGCGCTCAGGCGTCGGGCGCGTTCGGGGCGAGGAAGTAGGGTTCGACGGTCCCCTTGAGCTTGAATGTCATCGGATTGCCGCGGCGGTCGCGGGCGCGGCCGACCGCGACGCGGATCCAGCCTTCGCTGACGCAGTATTCCTCTACGTCATGGCGCTCGACTCCATTGAAGCGGATGCCGATCCCGCGCGCGAGCACCTCGGCCGCGTGGAACTTGCTCTTGGGGTTGACGTCGAGACGGTCGGGAAGGGTATCGCTCATCGGATCGATCTTCAGCCTGCCGGGGGCAGACATGATACCCGCGCTCCGCTACTCCCCGATGTCCTCGTTCCACAGTTCAGGCCGGTCGCGCATGAAATCGGCCATCAGCTGAACGCAGCGCGCGTTGTCGAGCACGGTCAGCCCGACCCCACGGGTGCGCAGCAGCGCTTCCTCACCCAGAAAACTGCGATTTTCACCGATCACCACGCGCGGGATGCCATAGAGCAAGATCGCCCCACTGCACATCGAGCACGGCGAAAGGGTGGTGTAGATCGTGCATTCGCGATACACGCTCGCGGCCTGGCGTCCGGCGTTTTCCAGCGCGTCCATTTCGCCATGCAGCACGCAACTGCCCTGTTGCACCCGGCGATTGTGGCCCCGCCCCAGGATGCGGCCGTCGTGTACCAGAACCGAACCGATAGGAATGCCGCCCTCGGCAAGGCCAAGTTCGGCCTCCTCGATCGCAGCGAGCATGAATGGGTCGGGCATGAAAGGGTCCACGTCGGATTCCTGCGGGGCGGAAGGCGATGGTAACGAGCGCTGACGGCGTGCGGGAAGCGCCTCGTGACCGGGCCGAAGGTGGGCATTGCAGCGCGCGGACGCGCGGCGCGTTATCTTAGTGCGGCAGCCCCGCGACGAGCGGTTGCCCCTGTCCTGATCATCGAGTGTCTATCCCGGTATGAGCAACAGCCCCACCCCGCTGAATAAGGAAGCGCTGGCCTTGCTGCAATTGCTTGAAGCTGACCAGCCCGGCAGCCTGGCGCGGTTGATCCGTTTGTTCGTGGCCGATGCACCGGCGCTGCTGAGCCGGATCGAAGTCGCGCACGAGCGCCGCGACCCGGAAGAACTGCGCCAAGCCGCGCATTATCTGCGTTCAGCCGCGCTGGCGCTGGGCGCGGACGCCCTGGCGGTGACGGCGCAACAGATCGAACACCTGCGCCCGGATCAGATCGGCGCTGCGGAAGGCAATGAGCGTCTGTCCGCGCTGCGCAGCGGGTTGCGTGACGCCGTGCTGAGTCTGTTGCAGGTCACGACCGAGCTCTGAGAGGCGTTCCCCAACGCAGGGCCCCCGCCACAGACTGGAGACGGTTCCGCGCGATCGGCTACGCTTGCGCCCCAGTTCCTCGGTTACAGGCCACGAGCGCTTCCCATGCCCTCCTTCGACATCATCTCGGAAGTCGACAAGCACGAACTCACCAATGCCATCGACCAGGCCCAGCGCGAGCTCGGCACGCGTTTTGATTTCCGCAACGTGGACGCAAGGTTCGCATTGGAAGACTCGGTGGTGGCGATGAATGCGCCGAGCGAATTCCAGCTCAAGCAGATGCGCGACATCCTCGACGGGCGCCTGATCGCTCGTGGCATCGACGTGCGCAGCCTCGATCCGGGCGACGTTGAGACTAACCTGGCCGGCGCGCGTCAGAAGGTGACGGTGAAACAAGGCATCGAGCAAAAGATTGCGAAGAAGATTATCGCCGCGATCAAGGAAGCCAAACTCAAGGTCGAGACCCAGATCAACGGCGAGAAACTGCGCGTCAGCAGCAAGAAGCGCGACGATCTGCAACAGGCGATGGCGGTGCTGCGCAAGGGCGAGTTCGAGCTGCCGTTGCAATTCGATAATTTCCGCGATTGACCGTTGAAAAGCCCTCCCCTTCAAGGGGAGGGTTGGGTGAGGATGGTGTTGATCTGAGCAACCGCGCCCCCCAACCCGTTCCGCCAAGGCCTTCCGGCGCCGCGATAACGCGGCGCCAATTCAACCTCAGCGCTTGAGCAGCGCCTTGAGATCGGCGAACGGATTGCCGGTCGCGGGCTTGACGGCCGCGTCTTCGAGCCCCGCGCCCGCGTCGTGATCCAGTTGCCGCGAGTGTTCGTTGTCGTGGCAGTACAGACACAACAACTCCCAATTGCTGCCGTCGGGGGGATTGTCGTCGTGGTTGTGATTGCGATGATGCACGGTGAGTTCGTGCAGGTTGGCGCGGGAGAAATCGCGTCCGCAGCGGCCGCAGACCCAAGGATAGAGTTTCAGCGCCTGTTCGCGATAGCCGCGTCCGCGCGCATCCGAGGCGCGGCGCGCCTCGGCCAGAATGCGGTCGAGACGCGCCGGGTCGGATTTCGAGGGATCGTTCGCCATGTGCCGACGTTACGACACGCCGGCGCATCGCGCCACTGAAAGCCGGCGCTACGGGAAGCCGGTGCTACTCGAAACCGTTGCGGAACAAGTGCGGATCGTCGATCGCGAACGCGCGCAGCACGGTCGCCAAGGGACCGATCGCGCCGACTCGTGCGGCAACGCCGGTCGCCAGGTTGATGGAATACAGCGACGAACTCAGACCATCCAGGCTCAAGGTCGCATAGGCCAACTCGCGCCCGATGCCGACACTGGCGAGATCGAATCCGACCCCGTCGACCGCGTTGAGCCCGAGCCCGCCGACCGTGTTCAGGGTGCCGTTGTTGGGCGGATTCTGGATCACCAGCACGTCGCGTCCCACGTCGATACCGTAGAGCGTGGTGACCGTGGCGCCCGCAACGCTGTTGGTATAGCCCGACCCGATGACGAACGGCACCTGGCCCTGGTTCACGTCACCGGTGGCGTAGGCCAGCACCGTGTCATTGGCGGCCAAGGCACCGGTGAGGGGGTTCAGACGCAGGTTCTGCCCGTTGTCGCTGACCACGCGCAGCCGGTCCACGGTCGGATTGAAGTCGAAGCCGAATTGCGTGCCGGACAAGGTAAACGCGCCGTCCACGCCGATCTGCGTCGCCACGGCGGTGGAGGGATCGATCCGATAAAGCCGGCTGCCGGCACCGAGGCCGAACAATTCACGCGTGAGCGGCCGCGAGTCCAGGCCGATGATGTCTTCGTTCGCCACTGTACCCGTGATCGCAAGGCTGCTCGACAGCGCTTCCGGCGTGCTCAGATTGAAGCGCACCAACTGGTTGCCTGTGGTCACGCCATAGGCGTTCGGCAAGACGTTCGGCGACAGCACCGCGAGTCCATCCACCAAGGTCGGCACCGCACCGATGTTGCCGATCAGGATGGCGGCGCCCGAGGTGAGATCGATCGAATACAGCCCTGAGCCGGCGCCATCGGTGCTCAACGCAGCGAATGCCAGGTTGATCGGTCCGGTGGTCGTCTGGATGTCAAACGCCGCGTTGCCCACCACGTCGACGCCGAGCGCGCCGACGGTGTTGAGGGTGCCATTGTTCGGGGGGTTCTGGGTCACCAGCCGATCGAGCGCGTTGTCGATGCCGTACAGCGTGGTGGAGGCCGTGCCGGCGAAACTATTCGTGTACGCCGACGCCACCACATTCGGGTTCTGCCCCGCGTTGAGATCGCCAGCGGCGTAGGCCAGGGCAACATCGTTGGCGGCAAGCGCGCCGGTGACCGGATTCAGGCGCAGGTTCTGGTCTGCATCGCTGACGACGCGGATGCGATCCGGCACCGGATTGAAATCAAATCCAAAGTCGGTGCCAATGAGTGCGAATGCGCCCGCGTCGCCGACCGCGGTCGCGACGCCGGTCGCCGGGTCGAGCCGGTACACCCGGCTCTGGCTGCCCAACGCCATCAATTCGCCGGTGGCAGGGCGCACATCGATCCCGAGCACGGTTTCGCCCGCACCCATGCCGGTGACGGCGACCGAGCTGTTGAGGGTGCCTGGCGTCGCGCTGTCGAAACGCACCAGTTGCTGGGTGCGGGTGACGGCGTACAAGGTCGCGGCGGACAAGGGTGTCACGCACGCCAACCCTCCGGCGAGGATCAGGATTGCATTTAACGGCAACAACAACGGACGTGTCGACATGAGGGTTCTCCGAAACCGTCGATTTCAACGGACTGAAGAACCTACGCCGAATGGCGTGAAGGCGTTGTTCGCAACCGCACATACAGTGGGGAAACACCGCCTTCGCGCATCCCGCAGGCACTCCTGCGAATACGCCCGTGCGGACGGCCCGGGCTTGAAGGCCGTAGGCGATCAGCTCGCCGTGTCGATCTGGATCGTCGGCAATGCGGTCAAGGCGACGCGATTGGGTGTCTTGGGCTGGGATTGATCGAGCGCTGCGGCCGCGCCGCGCTGGGCCGCTTTATGCGGAATGCGCCATAGCTGTTCGGCGTCATACCAGGAGGTGCCGCGGGTCCAGCGGCCATGCCCGGATTTTGCAGATTCCGGGATCGGCTTCCGATCCTGTCCGGCGGTGGGGAACAGGGGCATCCACAGGCCTTCCTTCGCATCGACGGCGAGGCAGACGAAGTAGTGCTGCGCGGCGACCGCATCGTCGGGCGCGCAGTCGTGGCCGGCGCCGTGCTTCAGTAGTTCTTCGGGATACATATGCAGGACCAGCCCGGGGGCGTGTACGTGAGCCATGAAGGGAGTCCTCGTGGGCGCGCGATCGAAGGCGGTCGCGGCAATACGGGTTGCGGCATTCGCCGGAGGCGAACGCGGGCCGTGCACCAGTGTAGTCGCTCGCGTCGCGAAGAACCGTTCAGTTGGACTCAGAATCGAAGTGAGAGGCAGCTCAAACCGCCATCCATCTTCGCGAATTCGCTCATGTCGAGCGCCAGGGGGTCGTAGCCCAGCCTGCGCAGCCCCGATTCGAGTTTCGGATGGCCGCTTGCGATCAACACGCGATCGTTCACCTGCACGGCGTTCGCGCCATAGGCCTCGTCGGCGTCAACGCGAATGCGCTCGAAGCGCGCGAAGGCCGGATGATCAAATAACTCGTCGATCACCAGTAGGCGTCCGCCATCGAGATGCGCGAGACCGCTTTTGAGATGCAGGATGCTACGCATGCCGCGGATGTCGATGGTGTCGGCCGTGCAACCCTGCGTGGCGAGCCACTGCGTCAGTTGCACTGCACCGGCGGCGTTGGTGCGGTCGGACAGGCCGATGAAGACGTGGCGCCCGGCTTCGCAGATGTCCCCGCCGTCGAGCGTGCCGGGGGACTCGATGCACGCCGCCTGAGGGTAGTGCGTGTGCAAAGCGCCGCGGATCGCGTCCACCTCGCCCCGCCGCGTCGCCGCGCCGGGCCGGGTGAAAATCGCGCCAGCGGCCAGCAGCACCGCGGTGTCCTCGACGAAGGTTCCATCGGGATAACGCGGATCGGCCGGCAGGGTGATGACGCTCAGGCCGCAGGCCCGCAGCGCATCGCAGTAGTGCCGGTGTTGCGTCAGCGCCAACGCCGGCAGCGGCGCGCCCAGATCAACGCGCGTCAATCCGTCGGCGAAGTTGCTGCCCGGGGGGCGAACGATGGCGTGCTGGAACGACATGCTCGGGCTCCTTGCCTAGCGACGACCGTTGGATACTTCACCCGCGATGGTACTCAAGTGTGGACGCCGAATCGCCTGCATCTATTTCGTTCGTCGCTTTGTGTCCACAGCGCCGCCCAACCCGCGGGACCCAGCCGGCGCAGCGTCTCGATGTTGCGCTCGAAGATGCGGTCGGCGTCGGGGAACGCGGCCACCGCGCGATCGACGCTGGCCTCGCGCAGCAGATGCAGGGTCGGATAAGGCGCGCGATTGCTGAAATTGGCGATGTCATCGGGGGCGCTGTCGGCAAACTGGTAACGCGGATGAAAGCTCGCGACCTGCAGGATTCCGTCGAGGCCGAGCTCTTCCACGGCGGCATCGGCGAGGTCGAGAAACTGGTTGTAGTCGAGGAATTCCTGCAGCACGCCGGGATGGATAAGCAGCGTGGTTTCAATCAGCAAGGGGTCGGCGTCGGCGAGCAGGCGCAATTCGCGCAGCAGATCGGCCAGCAGTGTTTCCTCGGATTCGGCCGCACTGACCACGTAGCGAATCTGATCCTTGACGTGCACCGCCTTCGCGAACGGGCACAGTTCCAGCCCGATCACGGCGCGCTCCAGCCATTGCCGCGTGGCGAAGGTCACCTGTGCGTGCGGGTCATGGTCTGACATGGCGTAGGACAGAAGGGGGTCGGTGGAGGCGTGTGAATCCTATCGGTTTCGGTCGCCCCCGTGGCTTTGTGAACCTTGCCGGATTCGACCTGAGACCGATGGCGGGCAGGCCCTTGCTCGACTTTGGGAACGCCGCGGCCAGTGCCGGCGGCGCCTATGCGATCGCGAATCCGCTGCTCCCGCCCGTGCGTCACCCGCCCGCTCGGCAGAAACTCGCGCCCGGCACGGTACTACCGCGCCCGAGCGCGGGCATGCTCGACATCGGTGCGTACCAGCGCGAAGACTCCAGTCACATCTTCGCCAACGGTTTCGAGGGCTGAGCAGCGTCGCGCGCGATCGCGTGAAATTGAACCGCGTCGCATAGAATCGCGGAGCCCGCCAGGAGCCCGCCATGTCTGCCTCATCCGTATCTCATCCGCTCACCCGCGCCGAAAGCAGCGACTACACCTTCACGTCCCGCCATGCGGATGTGATCACCTTCATCGAAGCGCTGCGCGCACGGTGCGATCCGCGTCTGCAAATAGGCGAGTTCGGCGTCACGCCACAAGGCCGCGCGCTGCCGCTGCTGGTGCTGTCGGCGCACGGCCTTTTCACGCCCGAAGCCGCGCATGGCTCCGGCTTGCCGGTGGTGCTGGTGATCTGCGGCATCCATGCCGGTGAAGTCGAAGGCAAGGAAGCCGGCTTGATGCTGGTGCGTGATGTGCTGGATGGCAAGCATCCGGGCTTGCTGGAAGCCGTCACGCTGGTGCTGGTGCCGCTGTTCAACGCCGATGGCAACGACGATATCAGCCCGGAAAATCGCCGCCTCGACATCACCCACTTCAGCGGACAGTTGGGTCCGGAGACGGGTGTAGGCACCCGCGTCAACGCTGCGGGCATCAATCTCAATCGCGACTATATGCGGCAGGATGCCGCCGAGATGCGGCTCTTGCAGTCCCGCGTCTGCCAGCCCTGGAACGCGCATCTGGTGGTTGACTGTCACGCGACGAATGGTTCGATACATCGGTTTGACCTGACCTACGACATCCCGCATGGGATCGAGACCGGACGCCGCGAGCCGGTCGACTATATGCGCGAGCAACTGCTGCCCGCGGTGGGCGCAGCGGTGAAGGCAAAGGAGGGTCGCGACACGTTTTACTACGGCAACTTCCTGCGCGACGAGGGCGGGCAGGGCATGGGCTGGATCACCTACACCCACCACCCGCGCTTCGGCGGCAACTATCGTGGCCTCACCAATCGACTGGATCTGTTGCTGGAGACGTACTCCTACATCAGCTTCGAGCAGCGCGTGCTGACAACGTATGCCTTCCTGCGCGAGACACTGCGTTATGTCGGTGCCAACGGTGCGGAAATTGTGTCGATGCTGTCGGCCTGCATGCTGCCGCCGGAACGCATTGCGATTCGCTACCGGCTCGAAGCGTTTCCCGATCGCGAGGTCGAAGTGCTGACGCGCGATCCCTACACGCTGGAAGGTGCCCCGATCAGTGTGCGCGTACCCTATATCGGCTGTTTCATCGGCGATGAAGTGGTGACGCGGCCCTTGGCTTACGCGGTGCCGGAACCCGTGGCCGCGCTTCTGGAGCGGCACGGATTGCCGGTCGAGCGTCCAGCTCGGCGACCGATGCTCGACGCGCAGATCGCGACGGTGCGGGCACGGGTTTCCTCCGAAGGTCGCGAGATCCTCGAAGCGAATGCCTCCAGCTATCTCGCCGCCGAATATCGCGCCGAACGTCGTGTACTGCCCGACGACTGGGCCCTGGTCCGCACCGGGCACCAGTACGGCGCGATCGCGGTGGTCCTGTGCGAAGCGGGAAGTGACGATGGCTTGGTCGCGTGTGGACTGATCGAAGATCCCGCAGCGGGAGAGGAATTTCCGGCGTGGCGCGTCGATGCCGTCGACTGAGGCAGCCGGGCCTTCAATCGTCATCCCGGCCCTTCGACAGGCTCAGGACAGGCCGGCCTGCGGCCGAGCTGGGATCCACCTTGATCTTGCGCTTCACTCGCAAAGCGAACGTCAATATGGATCCCAGCGTGCGCTGGGATGACGAATAACTCTGACCCTCCCGCTGTTTCGCATCGTCTTGTGAAAGGCGTATAAAGATTATTCGCCAACATCGCGCCCGGATGGCGCAGGAATCGCAATGAACGATTACACCGCCACCGCGTCCGTCGAGGCCATGAACCTCGATGCCTTCTGGATGCCTTTCACCCACAACCGCTACTTCAAGGCCAAGCGGCCGCTGGATCGGCTGCTGGTCGGCGCGCAGGGCGCGTATTACACCACCAGCACCGGACAGAAGCTGTTCGACGGGCTCTCCGGTCTTTGGTGCAGCGGGCTCGGGCACGGCGATGAGCGGATCAAGAATGCCGTCAAGCATCAGCTCGACGTGGCCGACTTCATTCCGCATTTCCAGGTCGCTAGTCCCGACACTTTCCGTCTCGCCGAACGCATCGCACAACACGCACCTGACGACTTGAATCGCGTGTTCTTCACCAGCTCCGGCTCAGAGGCGGTCGACACCGCGCTCAAGATCGCCATGGGTTATCACCGCCTGCGCGGCGAAGCCTCGCGCACCCGGTTTATCGGGCGTGAAAAGGCCTATCACGGCGTGGGCATCGGCGGGATTTCGGTCGGCGGCATGGTCGCGAATCGCAAGATGTACGCGCCGATGATGATCCCCGGCGTCGACCATCTGCCGCATACGCACAATCTCAAGGAGATGGCGTACTCCAAAGGTCAGCCGACCTGGGGCGCGCATCTGGCCGACGAACTCGAACGGATGATCGCGCTGCACGATGCATCCACCATTGCGGCCGTGATCGTGGAGCCGATGCAAGGCTCGGTCGGAGTGATCATCCCGCCCGAAGGCTACTTGCAGAAGCTGCGCGAAATCTGCACCAAGCACGGCATTCTGCTGATCTTCGACGAGGTCATCACCGGCTTCGGTCGCATGGGGGAATGGTTCGGCGCGCAGGCGTTTGGCGTCACACCGGATCTCATCACGTTCGCGAAAGGCGTGAACAACGGCACCGTGCCGATGGGCGGTGTGATCGCGCGCCAGGGCATCTACGACGCCTTCATGCAGGGCCCGGATTACGCGGTGGAACTGTTCCATGGCTACACCTATTCCGGCCATCCGCTCGCCGTCGCCGCGGCGCATGCCACGCTCGATATCCTGGAATCCGACAACATCCCGCAGCGTTTCGTCACGCTCGGCAAGAAGCTCGAAGCCGGCGTGCACTCGCTGCGCGGCGAGCCGAATGTGATCGATGTGCGCAACTTCGCGGCGGCAGGTGCGGTCGAACTGACGCCGATTCCCGGCAAGCCAGGTTATCGCGCGATCCGCGTGTTCGAGGAAGCGCTGACTCGCGGCCTGCTGGTCCGCTTCACCGCCGACACCATTGCGCTGGCGCCCCCGGTCATCAGCACCGATTCCGAAATCGACCAGTTGATCGAAGGCCTGCGCGCCTCGATCCGCGCGGTCGCGTAAAGCCAATCAGCGCTTTCAACGCAGAGGGGCAGAGTTCGCAGAGACGCGCAAAGCAAGCAGGAGCAGATAAGAAAGCCGCATCTGTTGACCGGTTCCGTCAGCAAACTTTGCTCGGTGTTCGCCATTCCTCGTTAAATGCTCCTCTCCGCGCGTCTCCGCGAACTCTGCCTCTCTGCGTTGATGCTCTTCGCTTCCAAGGAAACATGATCATGAGCGTTCCAATCCGAAGTGTGCAGGCAGCGTCGGCCCCGCAACCGATTCCGCACTACATCAACGGCGAGCGTGCCGTAGTGACGAGCGGCGCCACGAGTGCGGTGTTCAACCCCGCGACCGGACGGCAGACCGGCATTCTGCCGCTGGCCGATGTCGCGCAGGTCGATGCCGTTGTCGCGGCGGCGCAGGCCGCGTTCCCGGCTTGGGCCGCGACGCCGCCGCTCAAGCGCGCCCGCGTCATGTTCAAGCTGCGCGAGATGATCGAGGCGCGCGCCGACCAACTCGCGGCGCAGATCACCGCCGAGCACGGCAAGACCCACTCCGATGCCCTCGGGGAGGTCAGTCGCGGCATGGAAGTGGTCGAGTTCGCTTGCGGGATTCCGCATCTGCTGAAGGGCGAGAGCAGCGAGAACGTCGGCGTGCAGATCGACGCGCATTCGTGCCGCCAGCCGCTGGGCGTGGTCGCCGGCATCACGCCGTTCAACTTTCCGGGGATGGTGCCGTTGTGGATGTTCCCGATCGCGATCGCCTGCGGAAATTGCTTCGTGCTCAAACCCTCAGAACGTGATCCATCCGCCTCATTGCTGCTGGCCGACTGGCTTGCGGAGGCTGGCCTGCCGCCGGGCGTTTTCAACGTCGTTCATGGAGACAAGCGCGCCGTCGATGCGCTGCTGGAACATCCGGACGTGAAAGCGGTGAGCTTCGTGGGGTCCACTCCGATCGCGAAGTACATCTATGAGACCGGCGCCAAGCATGGCAAGCGTGTGCAGGCGCTGGGCGGGGCCAAGAATCACATGCTGGTGATGCCCGACGCGGATCTGGACCAAGTCGCTGATGCGCTGATGGGCGCTGGCTACGGCTCAGCGGGTGAACGCTGCATGGCGATCTCGGTTGCCGTTGCGGTCGGCGATGAAACTGCCGACGCGCTGGTGCGCAAGCTCGCGCCGCGCGTGCATGCGCTCAAGATCGGTGCCGGCGACGCACCCGGCATGGACATGGGGCCGCTGATCACCGCGCAACATCGCGACAAGGTGCGGGGCTATGTCGATCTGGGCGTGGACGAAGGCGCCGAGCTGGTGGTTGATGGTCGCGGGCGTGAGATTCCGAACGCGGGCGACGGCTTCTTCCTCGGTGGCTGTCTGTTCGACCACGTGAAACCGGAGATGCGCATCTATCGCGAGGAAATCTTCGGCCCGGTGCTGTCGATCCTGCGCGCCGAAAGCTACGAA
>JBKJTK010000258.1:0-2747 GCA_046590875.1 Chiayiivirga sp. | reverse complement strand
AGGGGACGCGCCAACTGGCCTGGGTGGCCGAAGCGGTGGTCGGCGCGGCCTTGCCCGCGGTCTACGATGAACTCGCGCAGGCGCACGGCCGCCTGCCTGCGGGCGCGGGGTTGGCGGTGCTGGCGTACGGCAGCTTCGGTGGCGAGGAACTTGGCTTCGGTTCCGACCTGGATCTGGTGTTTCTCTACGATGCGACGGCCGCGCGGCAGGAGAGCAGCGGAGCGAGGCCGCTCGATGCGGCGCGCTACCACGCCCGCGCGGTGCAAAAAATGATCGCGCTGTTGACCACGTTGACGCCGGCCGGCCGTCTGTACGAAGTCGATGCGCGACTGCGTCCGGACGGCGCGAAAGGCATGCTGGTGTCCACGTTGGACAGCTTCGCCGAGTACCAGCGCGAGCGCGCGTGGACCTGGGAGCAGCAAGCGCTGGTGCGCGCGCGATTCATCGCCGGCGATGCCGTCGTCGGCGCGGCCTTCGATGCAATCCGCAGTGAAACCCTGGCGCGCCCACGCGATCCCGGGCAGGTCCGCAGCGACGTCGCCGCGATGCGGCAGCGCATGCGCGCCGAACTCGACCGCAGCGAAGTCGGCCGTTTCGACCTCAAGCAAGGCGAAGGCGGCCTGGTCGATCTGGAATTCCTGCTGCAAGCCGGCGTACTGACGCTCGCGACCGTGGCGCCGTCCCTGACCCGCGCCACCCGCACGCCGGATCTGATCGCCGCGTTGACCAATGTCGGCTGGCTGGACTCCGGCGAAGCGGAGGCGTTGCGCGCCGCGCACGCCGACTTGCTGGCGCGCGCACTGACCTGCACCCTCGATGCGCGCCCGCGGTTGGTGACCGGGGATGCCGCGCTCGATGCATCGCGCGCCGCGGTGCGCAACGCATCAATCCGGCAGGGTCTGGCGAGCTGACGGTCGCGTCGCGGCGTCAGCCCTCGTCGTTGCGGAAGGTCGTCGATTCTGTCGCGGTTTCGCCACTCACGTTGCTGGCAACGAGATGCAGGCGCCTGGATCCTCGCCCGGTCAGTCCGGCGGTCGTGCGAAGAACTCGAACAGCGCCTCGAGCACCCGTTCGCTCGCCTCAAGTTGCGGATAGTGGCCGACGCTCGCCAGTTCAACGACATCCGGCGTGGGCACCAGCTCGCGATAACGTTGCACCAGGTGCGAGCCGGAAATCGGATCGTCCACCCCATCGATCAGGCGCAACGGCACGCGCGCGTCGAGCAGCCCGCCGACCCATCGCGAACGGTGTTCGCGACGCTCGGCCATGTAGCGGATCAGTTTCGGCAGTACCGACACGCCGTGGTTGTGCGTCAGCAGTTGCCACATCCGTTCCAATTCCGACGCCGGCAGCGGCACGGCGCAGATGCGGTTCATCTCGCGGGCGAAGCGTTGGTAGGACGTCAGTCGCGCGATCAGCCCACCGAGCGGTGATGCGAGCAGGCGCTGGATCAGCCGCGGACGATGAGTCTCGGGAAACAAACCACCATTGAGGAAACACAGCTGCTGCAATTGCCACGCGCCGGTTTCGGTGTTCTGGCGGGCCAATAGTTCCTGCGCCACGGTATTGCCGTAGTCGTGCGCCAGGATGCGACAACGCGCGACACCGAAGTGCGCCAGCACCGCTTCGGCCAGATCGGCCTGCGCGGCGATGCGATAGTCGAACGTAGTCGGCTTGTCGGACAGCCCGAATCCGAGCAGGTCGAACGTCAGCACCCGATAGCGCGATTGCAGCGCCCCCGTGATCGCGTGCCAGTCCCCACTTGAGGTCGGAAAGCCGTGGATCAGCAGCAAGTCCTCACCGCGACCCGCACAGCGCAGGAAAATGCGATGTCCGCGCCAGAGGAAGTACTCGCCGCTTCGGGTCCACTCGTCGATGGAAAGCATGCGTCTCTCTCCGGTTAGGCGGGTCGGCCACGCTCAGCACCTTCGATAACGTCGACAGGCACCAAGCGCTGGACTTTCAGCCCAGCCTACAGCCAGCCCTTCGCGCGCGCGGTGCGATAGGCCTCGATCCGGTTCGCGGCGCCAAGCTTGCCGATCGCTTCCGACAGATAATTGCGGACCGTGCCTTGCGATAGATGCAGGCGTTCAGCGATGTCAGAGCTTTTCACACCTTCGCCGGCTAGCCGCAGTACCGCGCGTTCGCGGTCGCTGAGCGGATCGGCATCGTCCCAGGCGGCGGCGGCCAGTTGCGGGTCGACCGCGCGGCCGCCGGCATGCACTTGCCGTAGCGCGGCGGCGAGTTGTTCCGAGGGCGCGTCCTTGAGCAGGTAACCGCGCACGCCGGCGTCGAGGGCGCGGCGCAGATAGCCAGCGCGGCCAAACGTCGTCAGGATCACCACGCGCGTGGCGAGTTGCGCGTCGCGTATACGCTGCGCCAGCTCCAGTCCGGTGAGCGCGGGCATTTCGATGTCGGTGACCAGCAGGTCGGGCGCGTGTGCCTGCACGGCCTTCCACGCGGCCTCGCCATCGCCGGCTTCGGCCAGTAATTCGAAATCCGGTTCGAGCCGCAGCAGCGCCGCGAGCGCGCCGCGCACCATGGCCTGATCTTCGGCCAGCACCAGACGGATCATCGTTTCACCTCGCGCGGCGCCCGCAGCAGCAAGCGCGTGCCGGCGCCGTGCGGACTGTCAATTTCCAAGCTGCCACCGATGGCAACCAGCCGTTCGCGCATGCCGGCCAGGCCATTGCCGTGGCTCTCGATACCGCCGCGGCCGTCGTCGCTGATCACAAGTCGAAGGCAAC
>JBKJTK010000134.1:0-14193 GCA_046590875.1 Chiayiivirga sp. | reverse complement strand
GACGTGGCCTGGGTCAGGCTCACGTCGCCGAACAGTCCCGGCCGCAGGACGCCGTCGGGATTCGGCAGTTCGATGCGTACCCCCAACGTCCGCGTTTTCGGGTCGATCATCGGCTGGAGGAAGGTCACGCGGCCGGAAAACGTCTCGCCGGGCAACGTAGGCGACTGGAAGCTGGCACGTTGCCCCACGAGTACGCCACCGGCGCTCGAGGCCGGCACGTTGGCGACCAGCCACACGATCGAAAGGTCGGCGAGGCGGAGGATCATTTCGCCGGCTGCGAAGCGGGCGCCCTGCACGATCGGCTTGTCGACCACCACCGCATTGGCCGGCGAGGTCAGGACCAGATTGCTGCCGACGCGGTCTTGCCCGATCCGGGCCAGTTGTGCGTCGCTGATGTCAAAGTTGCGCAGACGGTCCCGGGACGCATCGCGCAGGCTGCGCATCGTGGTCGCGCTGGCGGGATCGCTGTCCTGCAGCTTGCGGGCCACGGCGTCGGCAATCCGATACTCCTGTTGGGCCGCCAGCAGCATCGGGCTGTAGACCGACAGCAGCGGTTGGCCGCGTCGAACCGACATTCCGGTCTGGTTGGCGTACAGACGCTGGACCCAGCCTTCGAACTTCGGCGCGATCACGTACTGGCGGGTTTCGTCCACCTCCACCGTGGCGCTGGCGCGGATGCTCGGCGAGAGCGCCTGCAGTCGCACCGGCTGGGTGCGTACGCCGAGCTTCTGCACCTTTTCCGGAGACATCACCACGGTGCCGGGCTTTGCCGGCGCTTCGCCGCCTTCGTAGACAGGGATGTAAGCCATGCCCATGGCGTCCATCTTCGGCACCGGAGAGGTGTCGGGCAGGCCCATCGCATTGCGGTAGTACAGGACCCTGCGAGGCTGATCGGGCCCGGTCGCGGGAGCTCCGAGACTGACGTCGGATGGGGATCCACGGCCGACAAGCCAGCCGGCCGCCAGTGCGAGCAGGACGGCCACGGCCGCTGCAAGCCAGTAGGAACGCTTCATCGTGTCTCTCCATCGATGGCGCGCACGGCGGCGGCGCCCAAAAGTTCGTCGCGGGTGGCGTCGACGCGAGCCAGGTCGGCGCCCTGCCATTCGCGCAGTGCGTCCAGCAGGGTGCCGAAGTCGACCTGGCCGACCTGATAACTCGCCAGCGCCGATTTGAAGTTCGCATCGGCCTGCGGGAGCAGGGTCTTCACGATCAACTGGCGTTTTTCGCGGGCGCCGGTCCAGCGCGACCAGGCGGCTCCGAGCCGGCCTTCGAGCTCGCTGCGGGTGTTGTCGGAGCGGAAGAGTGCTGCGTCTTCGAGCAGGCGCGACTCTCGCTCGCGCTCCCGGCGGGCGCGTTGCTGGAACGGGATCTCCACCTCCAGCATCACCTGGTAGCTGTCCAGGCGATTGCCGCGTTGCATTGAGCCGAGGCCGAGCGTGATGTCGGGAAAGCGGTTGCGCCGCTGCAGCTCCACGTTGCGATTGGCAGCCGTGGCCATCGCGGTACTGGCCTGCAATGCAGGGTGCGCCCCGCGATCGAGCCGCCGCAGCGCCGCGCCAAGCGTGCCGTCCGCGATCATCAGCACCGGTTGCGAAGTGGGCTCAGCCAAGGCCGCGTCTGCCCGGCGACCCAGCACGGCGTTCAAGTCCACCATCGCTTCATTACGTAGCGCCAGGCGCTCGATCCGCTCGCGCTGCATCACCGTGCGCTCGACCTGCGCCCGAATCGAATCCTGCTGGGCCGCCATGCCCAGGGCGTAGCGCACGCCGGCGACTTCCTCGACCTGCTCCAGCAACGCGATCCGACGGTCGATCACGCTGACGGCTTTGCCCGCATGCCAGTAGCGCACGTACGCTTCTTCAGCCTGGGCAAGCAGTTCGAGTGCCGTCGCGTCTCGCTCGAACTGTATCGCCTGGGCCTCGTGGCGGGCGACGTCGCGCGACAACTCGCGCTTGGCCCACAGGGGAAACCGCTGTCGCAGCATGTAGGTGGTCGAGCCGACGTTGCCCGGCAACAGCGAGGGACGGTCAGGATCGATCTCTTCCAGTTCCACCGACGCCATGGGGTCGGGAAGCGCACCCGAGGGAAAGACGCGTGCCTCGGCGGCCTCTGCCTCTGCCTGCATGGCGCGCAGTTGCGGGTTATGCGCCTTCAGCCAGTCTCGAACGGAGGCGATGTCTTCGCCTGGAAGGGGCTCGGACGCGGAGGTTGCGGAAAGGCCCATCGGCGTCCACGCGAGCGCCGCGCCAAGCACCAGGGAGCGAACTGCCTGGCGAGTTTTGCGGCGATCACCAGGCCCCGGACCCGAGGCACTCTGCGCCCACACCCGCGGGCAAGCGCAACTGCAAAGAACAAGTGGAGCCGCCATGTCTCTCGCCTTGCAAAGCCCGCCAATCGACGATACGGCGGCGCTGTGGAGGGGCGGCCGTGCAAGACGACCGCGCCGATATGCGCGAGGGCAGGCGCAACAGGGCGCGCCTACCGGACATGAGTCGGGATCAAATCAGCAACAGGCAGGCGGGGTGCGCTGTGGGCCGGTGCCTGGAGACCGAAGGCAGGAACCCAGAGCAAGGCACGCGGTCCGCCTTCAGCGTTACGATTGACGCGAAACCCATCGCGAGGGCTGGCGCCAAGGCGGGGACCGGGGGAATGCGTACGATATCGTTGCTCTGAGCGCCACGGCCGCAATGGGCTTTGCAGACCGCCGCAGAGGCGATGGGGTCCGGGTGATCGCACCCGTGTTGCATTGCTGCCGACGCCGCGTCCGGCGCGAATGCCATGCCCGACATCGAGGCCACCGGATGGCTGGCCAGTACGAACTGTGACCACAACAGCGAGACGATCACGAGAATCGAGAGGCGGGTATGCAGGCGGCGCTGGCAGAAGCGGTTCATGGCGAGGGAAAGGCTATCCCCTTGGGGGACGAGCTCCCTTGACCCAAGTCAAACTCACTGCCGGGAACGGAGTCCACCTCAGGCCCCGGAGTAAGGGTGACCTTGGAATTCGAGCCTATCCAATTTGATGAAATGGAATCCGCCGCCCCGTCAAATGGACCTGGCAACTCCGAGTTCGTCGGATCGCATACGTCGCCGTTGTGCGCCATCTTGGCGCCGTCGCCGCGCGCCGCTATCGCCTCGATCCCGGCGCGTTCGTGAAGTCAACTGGCTTCGGAGACGCGAACCACGTCGTGATGGCCGTAACCCTTCGAGTAGTCGATTACGCAGATTTCGCTCGGCGTGACCATGACGAAGACCGCTGCGGCCTGATCGTGCGGTGAAGGCGAACTACGATCCCGGACAAGCCGGCGCGCGAGGCATTCCTTCGCCCGCTGCGCCTCGGCGCTGTCGTCGGCCAGCACCTTGGCGGTAGCAGTGATCGAAAGTGCCTTCACCATGCTCCAGCCATCGTAGTCGGGGCGTAGTGCCAACGAGACCTTGTTGCAGGACTGCAGGTTGAGGATTTTCTGGCTCTCGCGGTCGGTGGCGAAATACAGTGTCAAGCCGTCGTGACCGTAGCTCACGATATTGGCTTGCGGCGATCCGTCGGTGCGGACCGTAGCCAAGGTCAGGTCTTTGCACTCGTCCAGCAACCGCATGACCAGCGCTAGCGATTCGGTACTCATGGGATGCTCCCGGCGCGTCGTCGTTCGTGCGCCCAGCCTACGCCGCCGCTCACGCCATCGATTGATCGAAATCAACCCGCGCGCTGCGCGGGCGGACGGGCTGAACTAGATGCGTGCCAGGTACAGCACCGACAAGGCGGTTCCGGCCGCTGCTCTGGATCGACCTTGGAGATCAGGGCGATGCGCAGCGAGGGGTCGGCCTCTGCCAGCGCGATGGCGGCACGCAAGCCGGCCCCGCCCACGATGGCGATATCGGTATCGGTATCGGTATCGATTGTTTCCATTGCCGCAGGGCCTCCGGTTTCGAAACCGCTACTGCTTCGTCGCGCAGATGACCTGGAAATTTCCATGGAAGTACGTCGTCCGTTCGCACTTCCAACCGCCCATGTATTCCAGGTACCTGAGCGGATCATGCGTATTCCACAGCGCCAGGCCGAGCGGCTCGAACACCTTGAAATAGGTCCAGCTCAACGCGCGCAGTACCCGCAGTTCCGGTCGATGGAATTCCGCAAGCAACAACTTGCCGCCGGGCGCCAGCATGCGTCCCGCCTCGTTCAGGGCTTTCCACTTGAGGTGGTGCGGCAGTTCGTGCAGCAGAAAAAAGATGACATTGGCCGCCACCACGCCGTCGACTTGCTGCATGGCCGTGGCATCGTCCTGGAACAGCTCCACTTTTGCGGCCAGCTCGCCGAGCTTGCCCTGCGCGTGGATGAGCTCATTGTCGATGATGTCGGCAATGAGCACCCGATCCGCTCCGCCTTCCACGGCTGCCTTGACGACGCGTGGAATGACGTTGCCGAAGGCGCAGGATGTGATCAGCACCTTGCGCTTTTCGAGATCCATCTGCCCGAGCTCGGCGACGATCTTCGAGACCAGGCGGTGGTACTGGAACAGCAGGATCGCCGAGATGATCCACTGGTAATCAACCAGCTTGATCAGGCGCATGTTCGAATAGATCGGGTACACATGTGACTTCTCGTTGAGTGATCCTGGCGACAGGCCGCGCAGCACCAGGGCGCCCCGGGTCACCGCGAAGAAGAACACGGCGGTGGACAGCGCGAGGAGCACCAGCGCGAAAAATCCACTTGTCAGCCAGGCACTCATAGCGATTCCTTGGTGTCGGAATATTCGATGGCGTCCGCGCGCTTCGAACCGATGGGGTCCGGTGGCTGCAAGTAAGCTGGCCGAGCAGGGATCTTCATGGCGCGTTGGCCCAAACCAGTTCGCCGCTCGCCAACGACTTGCGCAGCGATTGCCGAGCCGGATCGAGATTGATGCCATGCGCGGCGAGCCAGGCGGGATCGAACAGCGTCCGGTCGTAGCGCTCTCCCTGGTCGCAGAGCAAGCTGACGATGCTGCCGCGCTCGCCACGTGCGCGCATGGCCGTGGCCAAGCGCAGGCAAGCCACCAGATTGGTGCCGGACGAGCCCCCATAGCGGCGGCCAAACAATGCGTCAAGTTCCCAGGCGGCGGCAATGGAATCGGTGTCCGACACTTCCATGACGTGGTCCACCACTTCGAACAGGAAACAAGGTTCAACCCGTGCTCGGCCGATGCCCTCGATCACGGTGGCGGTCGTGGCCAGCGTGGTTCGATCGCGACTGGGCCAGGCGCGGGCGAAGGCGCTGCCGGTGGGCTCTGCCACGCACAGGCGCGTCGCCAGGCGGCGGTAGCGCAGGTAACGGCCGATGGTGGCCGAGGTGCCGCCCGTGCCGACGCCGCAGACGATCCAGGCGGGTTCGGGATGGGGCTCGCGCGCCATCTGGCCGAGGATCGATTCCGCGATATTGTTGTTGCCGCGCCAGTCGGTCGCGCGCTCGGCCAGGCCGAACTGATCGAGGTGGCAGGCGCCACGCTCGGCATGCCATGCGGCCCGCGCATGCACTTGCGCTGGATCGTCCACCAGGTCGCACTGTCCGCCCAGCGACTGCACGTCGCGCACCTTGCCGGGCGCCGTGCAGGCTGGCATCACGGCGATGAACGGCAGGCCGAGCAGGCGCGCAAACCAGGCCTCGGAAATCGCCGTACTGCCCGAGGACGCATCCACCACGGCCTGGCCCGGGCGCAGCCGGCCATTGCACAGGGCGTACAGGAAAAGCGAGCGCGCGAGGCGGTGCTTCAGGCTACCGGTCGGATGCGCGGCTTCGTCCTTGAAGTAGAAACCGATGCCCGGGAAGGCCGGCAGGTCGAGCCGCAGGAGGTGGGTATCGGCCGAGCGCGCGGCTTCCTGCGCCAGCCGCTCCAGCGCATCGCGGACAAAGATCCGGTCCGAGTCGGCGGGCGGCAAGGCGTGCAGCGTGACCAGCATGCGGGCATGTTCGCCACATTCGTGGCGCCAGTTACTGACCTGCGTCAACTCGAGCGCTGGCGCCGCACAGGACACTTCGCGGCGCTGCCAAGTAGTCGGCACGCTTGGGCGGAGCAAGCACCCTCACTCGCGCAGCAGACTCAGGAAATGTCGCTCGACGGCTCGCTTGGCCCAGTGCATAGGCGCCGCGGGTGGCGTTGCTATGGCACGCGCGTCGTCGCGGTAGAGCGCGATACCGCCCTCCAGGGTATCGATCACGCAGGCGAGCTCGTGATGCAGTCGGGTAACCGGGGCCTCGCCGCCCAGTGTGGCGTGCAGGTTGGCGGCGGCGACGCTTGCCTGCAGTTGCGCCATGTGCGCAAGCCTGGGCGACCACACGGGACCCGGGAAACTGCCGGCATCGCCCGCAACGTACACGCGGTCGAGTCCCTCCACCGCGCAATATTCATCGGCAGCGACGAACCCGCCCGATGAACACGGCAGCTCGGCTTCCGCCAGCCACGGCGGCCCCGTCAGTCCGGGTGTGTAGACGACCAGGTCGGCAGCAATCGTGTGGGTATCTGTGAGCACACCCGCGGGAGAAAATCCGCGCACGGCGAGCCCGGTATCGGATTGGATGTCGCGCCGCTTGAGCTCCGCCTGCAAACGGTCGACAGCACTGTGACCAAAGCCCTTGAGCGGCTCCGCGGAGGTGCTGAAGAACCTCAGTTCAAAGCGGGCGCGCGTACCGAGCCGCCGCAGCCAGGTGTCGATTCCGAAGAGCAGCTCGAGCATCGGTCCGCAGCGCGTCGCGCCGGGTTGGGAGGGATTGAAGCCGCAGCCGATCGCGATGCGGCCGCCCTGCAGCGCGAGCAGGCGTTCCCGCACCCGCTCGGCGGCGGCGACGCCCACGCACAGACCCAGCGCATGCTCCGCGCCATCGACGCCGGCCATAAAGCTCGCGCCAGTCGCGACGATCAGTGCGTCGTTGCGGACGTGGCCAAGACTGGTCACCACGGTGCGGCCGCGATCGACAATGGAGGTGACGGTCGCAGGGGTGAAATAGATCGCGTGCCGGGCTAGGAACGGCGAAAGCGAAACCTCGATCTGATTTGCCTTGCGCAAACCGATCGGCACCCAGATCAGGCTCGGGCGGTAGAGAAAACGCCGGGCCGGCGCGACCATGCGGATCGTGGCGCGCGGACGCAAGTGGCGCAACGCGCGCGCCGCCGCCAGCGCCGCGAATCCAGCGCCGAGCACCACGATGTGCGGCGAGTCCGACATGACGCGATTCCTCTGGCGTGCGGAATGACCCTGCGTGTTGTAGCGCTGCGCGGTCGCCCGCGCCTTGATCCCGATCAATCCAGCAACGATGGTGTCCACATTCATTGATCACGGCCGCGACGACGCGCTGACAGCCATGCACACGTCACGTTGGATCAACACAGCCCTCCAGTCAGCTCGGTGCAGGGCCGCAAAGAGGCCGCGGGTCGGTGCGCCCTGCACAATTATTGCGAGGCGCGAAACTCCATTCGGAGGTCGGCCAGCCGCTTCAGCAGCGCAATCTGGTGGCTGGAGTAAACGACGCACTGCTGACCCCTCGCCAGCAGTCGCCGAACCATACTGGCTCACATCCTGCCGAATCCGATCACGCCGAGTTGCACTTGACGTCCCCTGGTTGAAAAGCGTGCGCACGCGGACCCACACACCAGACGACACTGGCGGCCGAAGAGATTCGCAGTTCTGGTGAGGTTGCCGCCATCGTGTGCCGTTCAGCGTATGGATGGCGTGGAGTCGGGTTGCACCACCCAGGCGATGGCGGAGCTGAACCGCCAACTCACGGCCGGTGGCGATGGCAAGGCTTGGTTTGCAAGGCGCCAACCTCGGGGTCTTGCGCGGCTGCGTGCTTCGAATCTCCAAATGGAAACGACTGGCTACAACGGTGGCGCTCGCACGTGCTCGAACAGGATAGCCACGCCGATCACAATCAAGACCGTACCACCGAAGATCTCGGCGCGCTTTCCGGCTATTTCTCCGAGCACACGCCCGAGCATGACGCCAAGAGTAACCATGAGAAAAGTGGCGAGTCCGATGGCTGCGGCAATCGGGAGGATGGCGACGTCGAGGAATGCCAGTCCGACACCCACCGCCATCGCATCGATGCTGGTCGCGAAACCGGTCGCCGCCAGCAGCCAGAAGTCGTGCCGGTTAGGTTTTGTCACTTCCCGCTTCGGTTGAAATATTCGTCCCGGCGCGGATCATGCGCAGGCCGAGAATCGACAACAGGACGAAGGCGATCCAGTGATCCCAGGCGGTCACTAAACTCGCCGCGGCAGAGCCAAGCAACCAGCCGACGATCGGCGTCAGCGCCTCGATGACCCCGAAGATGGCGCCAGTCCGCAGTGCTTCGCGCCAATGCGGACGCTCCAGGGCCGCACCCTTGCCGATGGCAGCCGCGAACGCATCCGTGGACATCGCCAGCGCTATAAAAATCGTCGCAATCAAGCTCATTGCATTTTCATAGACCTCACGCAGGCCACCGTGGCAGACCCGACGACCAATCGATAATCAGTGTTTCGCAAAGGCGGTGATGGAGCCGTCACGACGCACAAGTTCGACCGTGTAGGGCTGCGTGCGACCGTCAGGCACTTCCATGCCCGGCGAGCCCAGCGGCATGCCGGGTAGCACCAAACCCCTGGCATCGGGCTTTTCCTTCAGCAAGCGCTTGATGTCCGCCGCCGGCACGTGCCCTTCGACGAAATAGCCGCCGACCTGCGCCGTGTGGCAGGAGCCCTTTCCTACAGGCACGCCGAGGCTTTCCTTGATCGGGTTGAGGTTGTCGGAATTGCGCACTTCCACCTTGAAGCCGGCTGCGCGCATGTGATCCACCCAGAGCCCGCAGCATCCGCAGCTCGCGCTCTTGTGGACTAAGACGGTGGGCAGCTCTTGCGCGACATCCGACAAGGTCGACGCCAGCGCACTGTTTACTGTGACGGGCGCTGGCGTCATCTGCTGCGCGACCCCGGGTCGGGTAGCCGTTGCAGCGCTCGACGGCGCGCCACTTTCCTCGGGAGCGCGCGCGCAAGCCGCTATCGCGAGACTCGCTGCCAGTAGCCCTAGCATGATGCTCGATTGTCGTTTCATGTCGTCTCCGTGTTGGGGTTTATCAAAACAATGCGGCCTTCGCGATTCACCCAGATCATCGCGTCCGGCGCGGTTTCAGACAGGGCGCGGAACATCTGGGCATCGTTTGACATCAACGGTCCCGTTTCAGGTGCGCTGGACGCGGGCGACAAAAATGTAGCCGGCGGCCCGCACGGATCGGAAGTTCTGGCCTTCGAAATAGCGCTGCAATAGATTTGCGATTTCCGCGTCATCCTCTACTGCGAGCAGATGCTTCACGGTTGCCGGTATCAGATCGCTCGCTGCCGCGCATTTCTTCCCGACGCCTACAACGACGGTGGTAGTGTAGACGCGCATCCTGTCCGATGCCTCTCGCAAGCACGTGCGCGCCGCGACGCTTGAGGCTCCATGGGACGGTCGTCCATCCTGTTCCGCTCCGTACAAGGATATTTTGATTCGGGGACGGCAGGTTCGCCTAGTGGTAAGGTGCTTTAAGGTCTCGTCGCCCGTGCTTGGAACACGCTGCGCATTGCTGGTGATGGACGTTTGGGCGGTGCTTGTGCCCTACAGTGCCTCGCGGTACGACACGCGATCCGCCCTGTCCGATCGCCCTTAGGTCCGTCGCATCCGCTTGCTGCGAGACGCACAGCGTGCGACGACGCTTCGATCAAATGCACGTACATCTAGAGGTCGCCGCGATGACCGAAGGAGCAATTTGGTGGGAAGCCGTCCGCCCAGGCTTCCACGTGGCTTTGCATGTGGCCGTGCCGTGGGCCATCGCGTGGTGGGGATACCGGCCAACGTGGCGACGCGCCTTTCTTTTGCTGCTCACCGGCTGGATCATCGACGTCGACCATTTGCTCGCCGATCCGATCTACGTCGCTGACCGATGCAGCATCGGTTTTCACCCGCTGCACACGTGGCCGGCGGCGGTGGGATTCGCCGCGCTGGCGGTGTGGCAGCGCACGCGGTTGCTTGGGCTCGGCCTATTGATACATCTGGGACTCGATTTGCTCGATTGCCTGTGGATGCGGAGTTAATCCCCGCACCCACTCTTTGGCAGCAGTCACATAAGCCTGTCAAGGTAACGATGGGCCGCTGGTAGCAGATCACTCTGGCGTAGACGCCTTCAGCAACTGCTCCATGAGGTCAATCTCGCGCTGCTGCGAAGATTCGATGTCCCCGCACAACGCGCGGATGCGCGGATTGGTGACCGTGGCTTCATTGCACATCAGAATCGCACCGGAGTGATGCGGAATCATCGAACGCAGAAACTGCCGATCGCCGATGCCCCACTGCTGCCGAATTCCGAACCAACTCACCGAGAGCACCAAGAGGCTCAAGACGATGACCACGACGTTGCGGGTGCGGTCAGGATACATGTGACGCATGAAGACAAGCTCGAGCAACACCATGGCGCTCGTCATGAGCGCTGCCATGTAGACCTGGTTGAGGCTGTGGTAGACGTGTGCGAAGCGGTCAACCATCGCGTACATGAGCGCGTACATGGCAAAAACATCACAAGCGTCATCCAGCCGAGCAGCCGGTACGGGTGCATCGCGCTTGCGTTGTGGTCACCTGACGTCATGTTGGGGCTGTCGGCAGTCGATGCCTGACCGTGAGGCTGGTGCGCAGCGTGTTTCATGGGTTCACCTCGCGAATTCTCGGTACTGGCTTTCCGCCATGGTGGCGGTGCGGGTTTCCTCTCCAACCTCACGCTCATTCAACGCATCGTGGTCGGTAGCGATGGATGGGACGCGCGGCTTCAGGCGCTGGAAACGCGTGACGCGCACCTTTCTTGTCACGCTGAGGATGACACCGTCGACGGGGTTGCCCTTGTACTCAGCGGTCCTACTGTTCGATAGTAGTCTCTCGCAGGTATGGTTTGCTGTGCGATCCCTGATTCCTGAGTAATGGCATGGCCCTTGCGGTAGCTCCAGCCGACGTCGACACCCTTCTTGGACGCTGGCGCGAACTCCCCAGCTGCACCTATCGAAGCTGGTTTTTATGGGAGGAACGGCTCAAGAACTTTCGCGCGATCCGACGCGGTCTGCAGGTCGTGGCAAGCGAGATTGAGCAGGGTGCGTTCGGATGCGCCTATCGAGGCTCGTCGCTCGAAACGGTCGTGGGCGCGATTGCCGAGCAGCGGCAGATTTTCAAAGGCGCAGATCACGCGTTTCTCTGGAAGCCCAAGCTTCGCATTCCCGACATTTATGAGCATCCTGACAATCAACGTCGCTTCGGCCGCTTCCTCGCGAGCTGTGAATGCTGCACCTGCGAGGCCGACGTGATCGCAGCCATCCACACGCTGGATGCAGCGAAGATCAAGGGACTGGGGCCGGCGGCCGCCAACTTGCTCTACTTTGTCCACCCGACCTGGATCGTTCCGTTCAACACCGCCATCGTGCGCGGATACAACGCGCTGACGCGTGCCAAGGTGAAGCTCGGCCGATGGGCCGATTACCTGGCCATGCGCCAAGGGGTGCTCGCACTCAACGCCCAGTTTCGTCTACGGCTTTCCAACGACTTGGGGGCAATCGCGGGCTTCTTGTACGACATTGGCACCGAACAGTTGCCGCTCCCGCTCCCAGTTGCCGATCCAGACGCTCATGCCGTGTGGGAAGCGGACGTTGCGCGCGTACGGGCCGATGCCGCGGCGCAGAGGATGCAAGCCTTGCACGCCGCCGAGGATCGCTCGCACACCCAACTTCAGGGATGGTTGCGCGACCTGGGCATTGCGCTTGGCTACCGCGTGTGGGTGGCGGGCAACGATCGCGGCCGGGCTTGCGGCGAGGGCCGGTTGGGCGACGAGTGTGTCGCGCACCTGCCCGCGCGTTTGGCTGCCTCCAGCGCCGCCGCGGCGATCGCCTTGATCGATGTGCTCTGGTTGGACGATCGAGATCATGTCGCCGCGGCCTTCGAGGTCGAGCACAGCACCAGCTTGTACTCGGGCATCGTGCGCATGCTGGACTTGGCCTTGGGTGTGGAAGGGGGTTTGGAAGGACGGTACTACCTCGTCGCCCCCGATCGCCGCGAGGCGGACGCCCGGGGTCAGGTGGCTCGCCCCGCCTTTCAGCGCGTGGCCGACTTGGACCTGAAATTCCTGGCATACAGCGAATTGGAGCAACATCGCGACGCGATCGCGCGATTCGGCGCCGGCCTCAAACCCCTTGACGCAATTGCCCGCCCCCTGCGCTGACCCCCATCCGTGCAACATGACCAAGTTGTAGTTTTCGGGTCATCCTTCCTGACCCGACGGGTCGCCACCATCCCGGCATGCGCAAGCCGCGGGGCCCCCCATGAATCGGCATTGGTCGGGCGAGGTCGGGGTAGGAGCCGGGGCCGGCTACTTCGTCCGCGTGTCTCGCGACGACGACCTACAGGCGCACTCCATCCTGCAAGTTGCCGTTGCTCTCGATTCGCCGTTTACGGTTATCGAAGAGAATGGCCGTGCGCATCTGACCGCAGGCGCCGTGGTTCCCAGCCGCAACCGTCATCGCCTTCGTGCCGAGACAACGGCGCCTATCCTGTCGCTGTTCCTAGAATCCAACTCAAAGGGCGGCCGGGCGCTCCAGTCGCACTACCGTGTGGTCGAAGAGGTCGCCGAGATTGACGCTCGATGCATCGCCGCGCTCCGGACGAGCTGGGAAAACCCGGCGCGCGTCGCGGCGAGTTCCTGGTGCACGAACTGATCACGGCGCTCGTCGCTGACCCGCCGCCACCCATGGGCGAAGATCGCCGGGTCGCTTTCGCGCAGGATTACATCGCCAACCACCTGGCCGACGTCGATTCGCTCAATCGCGTCGCCGGACACTTGGGCAAGCTGCGAACGGCGTTGGAGTGCGTCGCGAAAGGCACGTCCTTCACTACCGCCGCCGCCACCGCCGGCTTCACGGATTCGGCGCACTTCTCGCGCACGTTTCGCTGCGTTTTCGGTGCCCTGCCCTCCTCCTTGCTAGCGCCAGGCGGCGACTACGCGATCATGACGACGAACCGGGTTGGCGAGCCGGCACCACAGACTGAGCGGCAACGTCCGGGCAGAGCGGACGGCGCGGCAACTCTCTCGATCAGTTCGGCTGCGAGTTCGCTGGCCCGCCGAGATACGCCCTTGCATCGTCGTCGATGTCACCAACGCGTGGGGACGGATGACGCCCATCGGCGCCACGCTCACTGGCCCGGTGCTGGAGACCCCTTATGAACCTGCTTCTCCGACTAGCCGACGGCCTCGGCTCAGGAGCGGCCCAGTTGAAAGTCCCGCCTCACAGGCGCAACCTGTAGCCCACCATGGCTCGACGCGCGCTCCATCTGCTGCTCGCCCTCACGCTGGCCTTCAACGGGATCTCGGCGCCGTGGGCGATGGAGCGGATGAGTAAGGCGTCACACGCCGGACATGGCACGCACGCACAGGGACCGGTGTCTGCGGAAGCGGAAGCCGACCCGCACGCTACGCATCATGCGCAGTACGGCAGCCACGACATGGCCGCTATGGCGGACCCTACCGGGCCCGCCGCGCCGATGGAAGCGTCGTGCTGCAATGGGCCTGGCTGCGAGTGCGGGTGTGTGATGCCGCCGGTGGTGTCGGTGATGGCGCTCAGGGTGACACCGCAGCCGTTGTCCATCGCCTTGTTCGAGTTCACCGCGCGACACGCTGCGGTGCGCCGCGACAACCCTCCGTTCCGCCCACCGGCCGTCTGACCTCCCGAAGCACCACGTAGACGTGCCTTCCGGCAGCGGAAGGCGCGCCCCGGTTGGCGTGGGTTCGCTGTGCGCTGACGCGTCGGCGGCCTGATCGTGAGGAGTTCACCATGCGTTTTTCATCCCGTCCCGCCGTGGGCCTGGCGGCGGCGATTGCGTTGGCCGGTTGTGCCAGCCTGCCGAGCGAGCGCGGCTATTCGCAGACCAGCGCGCTGATCCAGGCACGTCAGGGCATGGCACCGACCTGGTTGCCGGAGTCTCCGCTTGCCGCAATAGAGCTTCCCGGCGAGCCGCTGACGGCCGACGAGGCCATCCGGCTCGCCTTTCTCTACAACCCCCGCATTCGCGAGGAGTACGCGCGCTTGGGCCTCGGACGCGCTGAACTCGAAGCGGCGCGGCGCCTCTCCAACCCCACCTTCGGCTACGCCCGACTCGAGCCGCGAAGTGGTGCGGGTTCGCAAATCAC
>JBKJTK010000512.1:0-7403 GCA_046590875.1 Chiayiivirga sp. | reverse complement strand
AGCGTAGACATCATGGTCGCCGGCACCCGCTGAAGCGGCCTGCCTCCGTCTGGACGTGGGTTGCTCTGAGGAGAGCCGAGCCACACGCTGTGGCCGGAGCCGATAGCGGCTTAAACGAGGAGGCAGGCCGTGGACAAGCGTAATCAAGTCGATGCGGTATGCAAGTACGTCGGGCTGGACGTGCACAAGGCGACGATCTGGATGGCGGTGGCGGATGCCGCCGGCGGCGAGCCGCGCGATCTGGGCTCGATCGCGCACGACGTGCCGACGTTGCTCAAGCGCCTGCAGGCGCTGGGGACGCCGGCGGAGCTGGCGGTGGTGTACGAGGCCGGTCCGACCGGCTACGGCCTGGTGCGCCGCTTGCGTGCATTGGGTTATCAGGCCGAGGTGGTGGCGCCGTCGCTGATTCCGCGCGCGCCAGGCGAACGGGTGAAGACCGATCGCCGCGACGCCCGCAAGTTGACTCGTCTGGCACGCGCGGGTGAGTTGCACTACGTGGTGGTGCCTGACGCGCGCGACGAGGCGATCCGGGATCTGTCGCGCGCGCGCGAGGATGCGGTGCAGGCGCGGCTGAAGGTGCGCCAGCAGATCACGGCGCTGTTGCTGCGCCACGACCAGCGATACCCGGGCAAGACGCACTGGACGCTGATGTATCTGCGCTGGCTCAGGCAACTGAAGCTGGCGTATTCGGCGCAACAGCTGGTGCTGGAGGAGGCGCTGCTGAGCCTGGGCTCGATCGAAGCCACGCTCGGCCGCCTGACCCAGGGCCTGGACCAGCAGGTCACGGCGTGGCGCTATGAACCGGTGGTGCAGGCCGTGATGGGTTTGCGCGGGATCGCGCGGATCGCGGCGATCACGCTGGTGGCGGAGATCGGCGACCTCGGGCGCTTCGGTCATCCGCGCGAACTGATGTCGTATCTGGGCTTGGTGCCGAGCGAGCACAGCAGCGGACCGCGCACGCGCCGCGGCAAGATCACCAAGGCCGGCAACGGCCATGCTCGGCGCATGTTGATCGAAGCGGCCTGGCAGTACCGCTTTCGCCCGCACGAAGGCAAGGCCATGAAGCAGCGCCTGCAGGGACGCAGCGGTGAACAGCAACGCCTGTCGTGGAAAGCCCAGGAGCGTCTGTGTCAGCGCTACGCCGCCCTGACCCGACGCCAGCTGCACCAGAACAAGGTCTGCGTCGCCGTGGCACGCGAGCTGGTCGGCTTCGTCTGGGCGATGGCCAGGACGGTGCCGGTCGGCGTTCACAGTGCGTAGCGGCTCGTCGACACCGCGATCGGATCACGCGAAAACCCGAATTCACCAGAAAGAGGACCCCGCTGGGCAAGCGGATGCAAGGCGGCAACGACAGGAGATACCCTCGACCGGGCTATACGGCGCATCCGTCATCGACCCTGATGCCGGATCGATCCATGACAGTAGAGCGAGGCCGACTCCGCGACGTAGAGATGAGCGGTGTGAACCCACGGATATCAGCAGGATTCATCGTCGCAACACCGCCGCCTTGTATCCCCTTGTCCAGACCGCGGTCGGGAGGGTAGACCCACCACCGAACAACACGCGTCATCCGCCAAGCATCAAAAGCGAGTCCTCGCTCCGTTGACATGGGCGACCATATCAGCCCGGGTTAGGCGGAACGCCGTAACCCGGGGCGCAACGGCCGGCGCTACCCCGGGTTTCGCTGCGCTCTACCCGGTCTACGGGACTTGAACCCGTTGATGCCACGCGACGTTCCAACCCGCATCCCCGGCCCACCACGCGTCCACTGCTGATCTGCAGACGTGCCCGGCGCCACGCAGACGCAACCGCACGCCGGGCGGTCTCTTGCGCACTTCAGCGCCGGGCAGCTACGACTCCTACTCGCGGCTGAAATGACTTACCAAACGTGACGCAGCTCACGCTGCGGAGATGCCTTGCTGCGCTTCGCGAGCGCGTCGGGAAACCGTCATTAAATCGCTGATTTCTTTGGCCTTCGGCTTGCAAAGGATCAAGTGCCCCCACCCGGGGCGCCGATTCCTGAAGAGCCACCGCCATGCGCACCAGCCTCCGCCTCGTCTCTCGCCTCGCTTCCCTAGCCGCGATCACGATGGCCCTGTTGGCGGGAACTTCCGCTGCCAACGCCGCCGACGTGCAGGGCGTGCTGACGCTGCGCTGGGGCGATCCGATGTCGGATGCGGGCGGCGCCGAGCAGCTGCAGGCCGAGATCGTCGGGAAGAATGGTTACACCTATCCCGTCGCCGCCAAACTTGCGCTGGCCGACGGCCTGCCGCTGTTCGATCTGAACGGCCACGACGTCGTGGCCGTGCTCGATGCGCGTCAAAAATCTGACGGCGGCTATCGCCTGACCGGTATCGCCAGCAAGGATGCAGCCGATCCCCAGCCGGTCGCCGATGCGCGTCCGTGGGTCAACCTGCTCTGCAAGTTCGCCGATGTGGCTGCCGAGCCGACAACGCCGGCGCGCATGGACGCCGCCTTTGCACCGTCGGGCGGCCTGACCCGCTACTGGAACCAGGCGTCGGGCGGCTTCATCGACCTGAGCCGCACCCGGACGCTGGGCTGGTACGTGTTGCCGAATCCGCGCAGCGCCTATGTCGACGCCAACAACAATCCCAACCTCGGCAAGCTGCTCGACGACTGCGCCACCGCGGCCGGCGCCGCGCTCGCAGACCTCGTCCAGGCCGATGATCATTCCGGCATCAACGTGCTGGTGAACGACTCGCTGGGATGTTGTGCATGGGGCGGCAACTCCCACACCCGTATCGGTGGCATCACCAAGACCTGGCACGTGACGTGGGTGCCGCCGTCGGGCTACCTCAACATCGCACTGCTGGGACACGAGTTGGGCCACGCGTTCGGCATGCCGCACTCCAACAATTCCGATGGCGACACAAACACCTACGACAATCCCTGGGACCTGCTCAGCGACTCCACCGGGCATTCCGTGCGTGGCAACGATTTCGGCCGCATGCCGAAGATGCCGGCGGCCTATCACCTCGACCGCGCTGGCTGGCTCGCGGCGAGCGAGAAGGCCGTGGTCAGTGGCGACAGCCGCAAGACGGTGACGGTGCAGCGCATCGACCGCGGCGGACCCGGCCAGGTTCGCCTGCTGCGCATCGAATCGCCGGAGTGGACGAACGGCCGCTACTACACCGTCGAGGCCCGTATGCGTGGCGGCGAATACGACGGCGCGCTGCCGGACGACGGCGTCGTGCTGTACGAAGTCGATCCGCGCCGTGCACAACCGGCTTGGCTGGTCGACGCGCAGGATCCGGCCGCGAATTACTCCAACACCCGCAGCGTCGTGTTCAAGCCCGGCGATCGCTATATTGCGCCAGACCGCAGCTTCGAGCTGCGCGTGCTGGCGGCGTCCGCCGAAGCCTTCGAGGTGGAAGTCGTGCTGCCGGGACCCGGCTTCGCCAACAGCTTCGAGTAAGTCCACCGCGATATATGTCATCTGCCGGCCGTGCGCGCGGCGCGAAGGCGACGCGGGCTGCTAGCATCGCCGCATGACCCATGACCCCGGCGCCGCGCTGCACGTGCTGCGAGTCGGCGCCCCCGCGGCGGCGACGCTCGATGGCCTGCCCGGGGGGACCGAGGTCCACGAGGTAGCGGACGCCGCCGCGGCGACACTCGCGCTGGAAACCCTCCTCTTCGATCTGGTGCTGGTCGACGACGCAGCGGACGTCGGCGTGTTGGCGACGACACTGCTCGCACGCGGGTCGCGCACCCCCGTGTTGTGGCAACCGCCGGTCAATTCCACCGCACCGGCGTCGAGGCTGCGGATCACGCGTACGCAGCTGGCAATGGTCGGTTCGACCGAAGGCGCGCGACTGCGCAAGGCGATCGAGGCGGGCGAGATGCGCCTGCATTACCAGCCCCAACTGAGCGCGCGCGATGGTCGCATCGTCGGCCTCGAAGCCCTGGTGCGATGGCTGGATCCGGTAGAGGGTCTGCTATCACCGGCACGCTTCCTGCCCGACGCCGAGGTCTCCGGCAGCATCGTCGAACTCGGACGCTGGGTATTGAACGCGGCCTGCGCCGATGCCCAGCGCTGGCGAGAACAAGGCCGCGACGACCTGGTCGTTGCGGTGAACCTGTCCTCCGCGCAATTGCAGCGCTCCGGACTGGTCGACGACATCCGCACTGCACTCGAACGTCACCACCTACCGCCGGGTGCGCTGGCGCTGGAACTGTCGGAAGCCACCGCGATGGGCAACGTCGAACGCCTGCGTGCGGTGTCGCTCGAACTGCGGGCGCTCGGGGTACACCTGGTGCTGGACGATTTCGGCGTGGGAGCTTCCAACCTGCACTCGTTGCGCGGGCTGCAGGTCGAAGGCCTGAAGATTGATGTCAGTTTCGTGCGCGGCGTCGATCGCGATCCGGGCCAGGCCGCGATCGCGCGCGCCATCATCGACCTCGCGCATGCGCTCGACATCCGGGTGGTGGCTGAGGGCGTGGAAACGGAAGCCGAACTGGGATATCTGCGGCGCAATCATTGCGACCGCGTGCAGGGATACCTGTTCTCGCCACCAGTGGCGGCCGAAGCGCTCGACGGGATGTTGCGCCAACGCTTCCTGCGTCCCGAAACCTTTGCCGCGACACCTACCGGCGAAGGGCTGCTGCTGGTCGACGACGAGGAAAACGTACTGCACGCGCTGGTGCGCCTATTCCGCCGCGACGGCTATCGCATCCACACCGCGACCCGCGTCGAGGACGCGTTCGAACTGCTGGCGAGCGAACCGATACAGGTGATCCTGTCCGACCAACGCATGCCCGGCACCAGCGGCACCGAGTTCCTGAGTCTGGTGAAGGAGATGTATCCCAACACCGTGCGGATGGTGCTGTCGGGCTACACCGACCTGGGCACCGTCACCGACGCGATCAACCGCGGCGCGATCTACCGCTTTCTCACCAAGCCCTGGGACGACGCGGAACTGCGCCGCCAGGTGCAGGATGCATTTCGAGCCGCGCGACGCGGACGCTGAAGGCAACGCTCACGCCGTGCTTGGGTCGCTCGGCACCGGCGTCGCGAGCAATTTCCGGATGGCGGGCTGGTCCATCGCTTTCGCGTACAGCCAACCCTGCATCCTGCGCACGCCGATGGCCTGCAGCGCATGCTGCTGCTCGACGGTTTCCACGCCTTCGGCGACGACATCGATGCCCAGCGAGTTGGCCAGACCGGCCACCGCGGCGACTATCGCAGTGTCCACCGCATTGCCGGGCAGTTCCTGCACGAAACTGCGGTCGATCTTCAGCGCATCAATCGGGAAGCGCTTCAGGTAGACCAGCGAGGCATAGCCAGTGCCGAAGTCGTCGATCGCGATCCTCACACCCATGGCTTTGAGCTCACGCAGCAGCGACGAGGCACGTTCGATATTTCCCATGAGCGTGGTCTCGGTGATCTCCAGGCAAAGGCGCGCGGAAGGCAGGCCCGAAGCTAACAGCGCTGCCGCCACGTCGGCGACGAATCCTTCATCGTCGAATTGACGCGCCGAGACGTTTACCCGCACTGTCGGTTCCGCGCCCGACACCGTCGTGGTCCAGTCCGCCGCATCCTGGCACGCGCGATGCAACACCCAGGATCCTAGAGGAAGTATCAATCCCGAGGATTCGGCAACGCTGATGAACTCCGCGGCAGAGCGCAGCAGATCGCCGTCGCGCCAACGCAGCAGTGCTTCGGCCGCCACCCACTGTCGTTCGGACGCTTCGTACTCCGGCTGGTAGTGCAACTCGAAGCCGCCTTTCGCCAGCGCATCGCTGAGCGCGCGTTCGGAGCGGAGCCGCTCGACCAGCGCTTCGTGATGGGCGATGTCGAAGACCTCGTAAGCAAACCGCTCGCGCAGGCGCGCATGGTCGGCCGCTTCTTCGGCCTGACGCATCAGCTCGAGCGGGTCGCCCACGGCCGATGCCGCTGAAAATGCGATGCCCACGGCCGCGCCAGGCTCGATCGCCTCGTGCGACCACTCGATGCCTCGCACCGCCGCCAGGCAGCGCTCGGCCAGACGCACCGCTGTACCCTGCACGGCGTTGCGCGCCAGCAGGAACACCAGTCCGTTGGAATGCACCCGCGCGAGTTCGACGTCGTAACTGGCGAGCCGGCGCAGCCGCAGCGCGATCTGCACCATCACCTCGTCCTCGGTCGGTGCACCACCCGACAGCGCAGCGCCATCGGCAACATCAATCCGCACGTGCACCACAGCGAGCGTCTCGTCGAGTCTGCGCGGCGCTCCCATTCGCTGCCTGACTAGTTCCGTCATGTATTCGCGATTCGGCAGCCCGGTGCTCGCATCATGCAAACGCAGGTGCTGCAGTTCGGCCTCGGCGCGGTGGCGGCGATCGATCTCGTGCGCCATCGCCACGTAGTCGCCCATGCTGGCCGCGAAGGTGATTTCCTCCTGCGTCCACGCACGGTTGCGGTCGATGCTCTCGTGGCAGATCAGACCCTGCAACTGCCCGTTGATGCAGGCAGGGGCATCGAGCAAGGCATTGATCCGGTGGCGGCGGACGTAGTCGCGCAACGCGCCATGCGAACGCGCGGTGCCGGGATTGCCCTCGAAGTCCGCGGCGTCGAGCGTCCGAACCTCCTGCAGCGCCGCCATGTAGTCGTCGTCCTGCAACGACAGCGTCTCCAGTTCGGCAGCCGGCACGTGCCGGCGCTCGAGGGCAAGATAGGAGTGCAGGCAGCGCAGTTCGCCGGCGTCGCGTTCGTAGTTCCAGACGCTGACCCGCTCCACCTGGAGTGCGGCGGCGGCGACTTCGCAGATGGCACCGATCGCGGTATCGAAGGTGCAGTCGGGGTGCCACACGGTGCGTGTAAGGCCGACGAGCGCGCGAGCAAAACGCTCGCCCGCCGACGCGACACTGGTCTCGTCGTTCCGACGGATAAGGTTGAGTCTGGACAAGGATGGCATCGTCGCTCGCTCCCCCAAGCTTGCGCACCGACTTCAAGAAGGTGGGTTGCTCGCGTGCAGGCAACGCTCTTTGCAGCCGTACATCGGCACACCCGCAGAACAGCGGCCCAACTCTACCACGCGCCCAGGGTTTCGGCCCGGCGTCCTCCTGCTGCGGCCGGTCTCGTCCGCGCCGCGGGAGGTATTTGTCAGCTTCGCTTCAGTGGCAGCGCCACCATGAAGCAGGCGCCACCTTTAGCCCGGTTCTCGATCTCAATGCGGCCGCCGTGGCGCGCCACGATGCCGTGGCTGATCGACAATCCGAGCCCGGTGCCCTTGCCCGCCGGCTTGGTAGTGAAAAACGGCTCGAAAATCTGCGCGCGCAGTTCATCGGGGACGCCGGGACCACTGTCGCAAATCCGCACTCGTGCCTCGTTCGCGTCGGCCTCGGTCTCGATCTCGATGACACCGCGCTCGGCAATCGCCTGCGCGGCGTTGAGGAGCAGGTTC